>JAQBOT010000056.1 GCA_028287885.1 Pedobacter sp. | reverse complement strand
GGTGAACTAAGCCGCATTAGCGACGCTCCCGAAACCGTACCGCGACAATAATGATCAAAGCAAGACTAGTACCTTTATTAAGTCGATCAAAGCCGAACCGCCGTATATTAGAACACGCACCGTAGTGTGGGGAGCTAAGTAATCAAATGATGGCAGCTAGATTGTTATTCGCCCCGGGTTAGTTTCATTGCATCTAGTCCGGGGTCTTTCACAAGGTCCGAGTAAGTAGTTAACACAAATTTTCGGTTCACCAACGCTTTAAACTCGGGAGAAAGCAGCATATTAAGTTCTGTTTCTCTGTGTAGTGCAGTTAGAGGTTTGCCAGCTTTGCTGTTCATCATGCTGCTGTTCATATCATACAGGGCATTCATTTCCGGGTTCTGAAGAGCGACATGGATTACAACCAGGTTAGTGTGGCTTTTACTCAGTTTGTTGCTTACGTAGTCTAAAAACACGCTCTTCTTAGTTGCCACAGGCTCGCCCCACATTTCCATATACGTTTCGCCGAAATACACCTCTTTGCTTAAAGTAGATATAGCCAGTTTGTATTTATGGGCAAGTTTTTCTGTTATCGCCCGCAAAGCTGGTGTTGAAAGCGCTATGCCCATATGCGGGTCTATGTAGGTGATCTTTAAACCAGATGCCAGTGCCCTTTCAATCTGAGCCGACAGTTCTTTCTCAATTTCTTCTAGCTTATATCCATTTTTAGCAAAAGCGCGTGTAGTGTGAGGGAAATACCCGACACTATCCACTAGGCTGGGAACCGCCTCCTTACCTGTAACTGGTCCCACCCGGTAATTCTTCCACTCAGAAGTTAGGGTTAGATGCACACCTACAGAGATCTGGGGATTTTCTTTTAATATCTCCACAGCTTCCTGGAACCAAGGACAGGCGAACTGGACTGATGCAGAAAATGGCATTTTTGTGTCTGCCACTTTTTTCATTGCCATGTTTACGGAATGGTTCATGCCGATGTCATCGAGTCTCAGCATCAATCTCGGAAGTTGACCCACATTTTGGGCAGAAGCACTTTGTAGTAAAAAAAGGCTTAAGAAGAAGCTGAATAGATATTTGATATTTTGCATGCCAGTAAATTATACTTTTAAGAATGTTTTTTTGCGGTACAGGAAGTATAGGAACAGCCACTTAACCATCACAAAGCATATGGCCATCACAACAATATTGTAAGGCTCGCCTACCCAGTCACCGAGCCAGCCAAAGAAACCAGCTGTGGCGTAGTCCCAATTGATAAACTTACTGGAGATATAGATCAGTATGGAGTTCATACCGATGACCTTGAAATAGAATGCCCAGGATTTATAACCCAAAACATCAATTACATAATAGAACAGGGAAAGCAACAACAAGCTTATGCCTCCTACATGCATGACGAAAGAACTGGTCCAAAGATTTTTATTGATTGGGAAATCTAAATTCCAGATTTGCGCAAGGACAAGGAAGACGACACCTGCAGCAGCCAATAGCATCGCTTTGCGTGCTTTGGTTTGATGACCAGTCTTCAGCAGTGTGCCTGCCAATACACCCAACAAACCGGTGCTTATTGCAGGGATTGTTGAAAATAGTCCTTCCGGATCATGGATCTTCAAATACAGTTTGCCAGGTAGAATAAGCCTGTCCATATAGGATGCAAAGTTGCCGGGCATACTTAGGTCTCCTGCCGGAAAACCGGGAGCGGATGTAAATTTCAAGAGCAACCAATAACCAACAATGAAGAACCAAAACCAAACAATTTGCCACTTGCGGTTGGCATACAGGTATATTATGTTTGCAAACATATACGCAATACCGATACGCCCTAGTACCGAGGCAAAACGTATCTCATCAACAGACTTCAATGTTTTTAATCCATTGTTTACCAACAATCCAAGAAGTATCAAGATAATAGCACGTTTGATTACGCGAAGCACCAACTGGTTTCTGCTTGCACCTTTCTCCAATTCACGGCCGATGGAATATGGCGTTGCAACACCTGCGAGGAAAAGAAACAGCGGAAATATTAAATCGTAAAGATGAAAACCGTTCCAGTCCGGGTGGGTAAACTGATTCGCTATCCCGGCCCAAAAAGGTGAGCCGGTCGCTTTAGCCAGGGTGTGGAAGATTTCTTCGCCGCCCAAAATCCAAAACATGTCAAATCCGCGGAGGGCGTCCAGGGAATAAAGGCGTTCATATGTAAATGGTGAAGTATTAACATCACTAGAACTTGCAGTAACTTCGGTTTTCGTAGAGATCACAGATTAAAGATTAACGTTGAAAATGCTTTTAAATCCGCAGCGTCTATATACTGTGGTCTTTAAATATAAGATACTTTTTAAAGAATTTACAAATGTTTGTTCGGATTGATTAAACAAAAATATACGATTGTGTACGGACACAACTCAATTCTTGCTGCAGGGCAGAAATCCCAATACGAACTTTATACGTATGAGAAAGTAATAGAAGATTGCATGTATTGCCCGCCATGTATAGACTCTTAGGGGCACAGACAAAAATACTAATCTAAATATTGGGTCATGAATTTTGAAGGGAAAAATATCCTTGTTGTCGGTGGGAGGTCTGGCATAGGCTTATCACTGGTTAAGCTTCTTCATAAGCAAAACGCAAATATCTACGTGGTTTCAAGATCAGCATCTGAGGAATGGCCTAGCGAAGTCCTATAGCTGATGTTACAGGAAACGACGGGTGCATTTAGAATTTGGGTAAACTAAAGTAAAATGTTGATCCTTTACCCATCTCACTCTCCACCCATATTTTACCATTATGACGGTTAATTATTTCTGCAGAAAGATAAAGGCCAAGACCAAATCCAGAAATGGCCTGGGTATTTAGGTTTTCTATGCGATAGTAGCGATCAAATAATTTTTCCTGATCCTCCGCTTTTATACCCATGCCCTCATCCTTTACACTTACCTGTACATTGCCGTTGATTTCTTTGCAGGAAAGCTCAATGTTTTTACTCTTCGGTGAATACTTGACTGAATTGCTTAGAAAGTTGTTGATCACCTGGCCTATCTTATCTCGATCAGCCTTCACAGATATAGCGGCACAAGGCATCACTATAAAATTGTGGGTTGCGGTTATTAGCCTAGATTCATCAACTATTTCATTCAGCAGGACATTCATGTCGAATGTTTGCTCGTTCAAATAGATTTTACCGGCT
The DNA here is from genome assembly GCA_028287885.1 of Pedobacter sp. Lineage (GTDB taxonomy): Bacteria > Bacteroidota > Bacteroidia > Sphingobacteriales > Sphingobacteriaceae > Pedobacter. The sequence goes on along the minus strand of JAQBOT010000056.1, from coordinate 3,655 downwards.
TCAAAGCTCGAAACATTTAGAAAGCCGTTGATTAACCCAGTCATTTTCTTCACCTGTATATACGCCTTTTCCAGTTTATCTACAATATATGTATCTTCTGCCTTCTTTGCCCTGGATGTTAATAGCTGTATATACCCTTGAAGTGAGGTAAGCGGAGTTCTAAGCTCATGACTCACCATAGCGATAAAATCGTTCTTCCGGATTTCATCTAGTTTATGTAAGGTGATATCATGCATTACTCCTGTAAAATATATCGGATTATCGTCTTTATCATAGGAAAGGTCACCACTCGCCCTTACCCAGCGTTGCTTTTCATCGTGAAATCCCCGAAGCGGAAATTCTATATCACATTTAATCCCCTGGCTGATATTAGCCTCCACCGCATCGCTCACTAAAGTTTGATATTTACTATCGATCTGTGCAAGAGCCGCCTCATAACTCATTTGCTCATCCGGCTGAAAGCCAAATATTTCTTTAAGTCGGTTGGATGGTAAAAATTCGCGGGTTGGAAGTTCAATAGACCACATTCCCATTGCGGCAGAATCCATGGCTATACCAAGCATTTTATTACTGATATTTAGTTCCTGCTGTATTTTTTTTAATTCCGTTATGTCATTAAAAGTAATAATGGCGCCGGTGTTTTTATGATCTGCCTGCTGTACGTAAGGCATGGTCATGATCTGGTACCATTTGCCATTATTGGTTTCAATTTCTTTAGTGATTACACTTCCCTCGGCCAACACTTTCCTAATGTCCTCAATAATGGTTTCGAACTTTATATTGGTAGAAATATTACTTAATGGCCTGCCAATATCCGTTTCCAATAAATTGATCTGCTTCACCGTGCCCGGTGAAAACTTCATTAATCGCAGTTCATCATCGATAAACAATTGCCCGTTTACATTGCTCCTGAAATAGTTATTCAGGTCATCATTAATTTCCAGCAGCTCTTTATTTTTTAGTTGATAGTCTGCATTAATGGTATGGAGTTCTTCATTAACAGATTGCATTTCCTCATTGGTACTTTGCATTTCTTCATTAGCGGAGATTAGTTCCTCATTGAAGGATTGTAAGTTTTCATTGGATGCATCCAGCTTTTCATTGGAGAAGTTAAGCTTGTCTTTTGACTCCTTTAATTCCTCTTCCAGGTTAACAACGTATTGATCGAGATATATTTTTTCATCATATACCGCATCCTGTTGTAAAGAGGGAACTGATCTATCTTCGCTAAAAGTTACCAATAATAATTTATCTTCTCCTTTTAATACCAAAGGATCTACTGACAAGTTTACCTGAAAAATAAGTCCGCCGTTTTTGACTTTTATTCCGTTGAGTACAGCGTTTTCTTTTGTTTTCAAGGCCCTTTTACTCAAAGCGTTAAAAGCCACAGCTAGGGGTTTCGGTAACAGCTCAGCCAGGTTTGAATTGAAATGCTTATGAAGTAAATACTTGGTCGTATCACCATAAGATTTTAATACTTGATTATTTTCATCGACACAAACTGCGCAGTAATCCAATCTAATAGCCAGACTCTCGTGCATGGCTTCGGTCAATGAATGGTTTGTATTTTTAGATGCGTCATCATGCGAAAGGCGGAACGGTTTACGTTTGGTATCCAAATACTCAGGCATTGAAAAAGCATCAAAGCTTACTGCCCGCTTTGATTCCAGGTTCTTATAAATCTTCCATTTTTTATTGGCCACTTCCAAATTTTTGATAATAGGCATGGGATTTTCGCTGGAACCTAAAAATAAATAGCCGTGCATTTTAAGCCCGAAAAGCAACATGGCAAATACTTTCTTTTGCAAAACAGGGGCCATATAAATAAGCAGGTTTCGGCAGCTGATCAAATGCATATTGCAATACGGCGGGTTTTTCACCAGGTCATGTTGTGCAAAAATTAGCATCTTCCGAATGGCTGGCTTTACTCTAAAATTATCTCCCTCTTTTATAAAATACTTGTCCAGCAAGTCAGCGGATACGTTTTTTGAAATACTTTTATTATAAACTGCCTTTCCTGCATGTACCAAAGCATCATTGTCAATATCAGTAGCAAAAATTTTAACTCCGGTATCTGATAGTCTGCCTTTTAACTGCTCGGCTATCAATATCGCTATGGAGTATGCTTCTTCACCAGTCGCGCAACCGGCTACCCAGACTTTCAATTCCTCACCCGGGGTTAAACTCTCGATAATGCCGGGCAATACTTTGCTTTTTATAAATTCAAACGCTTCTTTGTCTCTGAAAAATGCTGTAACGCTAATCAGAAATTCTTTGGTTAGGGCTTCTACCTCTTTCGGAGTCACTTTTAAAAATTCAAGATAATTTCCCAACGTTTTAAAATTGCCGTAAGCCGCCCTTCTTTTTGTCCGCCTTAATATTGTCGGTAACTTGTAATCTGTAAAATCAAGTGGAGATCTTTCTTTGATCAGTTCAATTATTGCAGCGAGGTTCCTTTCATCATCCGCTTGATCGGTAATTAAGATTCCTCTGTCTTTGACGTAATTTTCTATTGTGTCAGGCATCGCTTTCGCTTCCAAGACAAAATCTACAAGCCCAGTAGCGATAGCATGCGAAGGCATACTGCCAAATTCTGAAGTCTCAGGATTACGGGCCATGATCATGCCGCCTGCCTTTTTTATTGCTTTAATACCTTCTGTGCCGTCAGAGCCTAAGCCAGAGAGAATAATGGCAATTGCCTTATTGCCGTAGTCTTCTGCCAGTGAATTAAAAAATGTATTGATCGTTAAATGCGGACCTTTAATTTTTCCCTTGGCCGTTAGATACAGTTTATTGTGTCTAATAGTCATGAACTTATCACTTGGAATAAGGTAGACCTGGTTACATTGAACGGTCATCCCATTTTCAGCTTGTTCAACTTTAAGCTTGCTGTGTTTGCCCAGTAATTCAACCATTCTGCTCTTAAAATCCGGGGATAAATGCTGCACAATGATATAAGATACACCATCTATAGGTGTATGGTCAAAAAAGGAATTGATCTCTTCCATGCCGCCGGCAGAGGCACCTATAGCAATGATATGATGGGGAACAACTTTCAGCATAACAAGATTTTAAAGAGCGGAATTGAGATAAATATTCTAATGATACTGAAGTAAATAAGGCCAAACTTACAACTAAATTTTTGAAAATGAGCGTTTTATTAATGCTTCATACGGGGTTCGGAGGTAAACTTAATTTACAATCACGAGAATGAAAAACTTGAAAATGCTTGTACTACCTTACCTCAGCCTTAGTTCTTTGGATGGTAATCTTTACAATAGTAAATCAAGAATTTCCTAACTGGCCGGTTACCTTTTTTTATTATAATCGGCGGGAGTTCGGTAACGCTACCAAAAAACATTAGCAACTCCGGGACTTGTTGATTTGATTTGTTTACATCCTTAAATTGAGGCTGAGAGTCTATAAACAACGCTGATTTCCCTTTGAGCAAATGTAAATCGCTGTTAACATAGTCAAACTGCAGCGCGTTCTGCCCGAGTATATTTTGTCCGTACACAAATTGATCACTGTACAAATTCAGTTCTGCAGAAGTCTTATAGGTATCCGCGGAAAACACAAAATAAGTAGCATACTTCTTTTGAAGTGTTTTCACCTGATCTGACAATTGATTCCAACCATACCAGGTATCATCCGA
>JAQBOT010000032.1 GCA_028287885.1 Pedobacter sp. | reverse complement strand
TTTTGTGAAGCTCATCTATTAGGTACATCAATTCCTGTGGGGTACCATGTCTTGAACTTGCTGCAAAATAACCTGTAATCTGGTAACCCCATGATGGAAAGTATGGATATTCCATAATCGGCATCAACTCCACATGAGTGAAGCCCATTTCAACAACGTAAGGAACAAGCGTTGTAGCTATCTCCTTATAAGTTAAAACACGCTCCGGTTCTGAAGGATCTCTTTTCCAGGAGCCCAGATGCAATTCATAAACGGACATTGGTTGGTCTAGGGCGTTAAGCTTCGCACGCTTATTAAGCCAGCTTTTATCTTTCCAGACATAGTCCATATCCCAAACAACGGATGCATTTTTTGGAGGGTGCTCCCACTTGATTGCATATGGATCGCCCTTTTCAATTTGTACACCATCAAACCCTACGATAGCATACTTGTACACCTCACCTTTACCAACATAAGGAATGAAGCCCTCCCATATTCCAGAGGCATCCCAGCGGTTGAATAGTTTATGTGAGGTGTTATCCCATATGTTGAAGTTGCCGATAACATTGACCTGTTTAGCATTTGGCGCCCAAACAGCGAAATAAGTACCTGGGACATCATTCAGATTTAATAGGTGCGCACCCATTTTTTCGTACAAGCGAAAATGCTTTCCCGAAATAAATAAGGCTACATCAAAATCAGTCAGCAAGCTGTGAAACCACACATTCTTATCAGATTGAAGAGCTTGCCCCTTCTCAGAATCTTTTTCTGTGACCACTTTTTTATTGCCCGGTTTTTTTGTGTCTGCTGTAGCCATTACTTGAAGTTATATGATTTTACCCGATAATTCGTACTTCTGTAAACTTTTTATCTGATTTGAAGCGCAATGCTCTCCTTTCATCGACACTGAAGTCTGATATTTCTTTGTCGTCAATGGTGATGCTTTTTACCTTGAAAGGCAGACCTATCACGTTGTAACTGTACGTTTCATAGTTTGGCGTAAACAATCCCTCCACACTTTGCCCAATGATCAAGGTCTTAGAATCGCCTTTTACATTGAATTTTTTTTCTGAGTAGATATCTTGTTCATATGCAAAAGTGTCACCGTGGTCCTCATAAAAGAAGGAGTTAACTTCAACTTCATTGTAATAAACGTTAAGTACAACTTCATTAATCTTTTTTTCACCCACATATTGCATCACAGGGTATTCAGGTATTATCGAACCTGCACGTACAAATATTGGCATCTCGTCCAAGGGGGCAGCGATGTTATGTTCAGTACCGCCTTGAAGAAGATCGTGATTCCAGTAGTTGTACCATGCACCTTTGGGGAGGTAAACATGTCTGGATATCGCCCCTTGCTGTAAGATCGGACAGATCAGAATCTTGTCCCCAAAGGTGAACTCATCCTGACGGTAGTGGTTACTGATATTATCCTGCTCCAACATAATCATTGGTCTTAGTATTGGAAATCCATAGCGATGGTGCTCCCAAAATACAGAATACAGGTAGGGCAGCATCTTGTATCTAAGTTCAATGAACTTACGGTTTATGCTTTCATAAGGCTCTCCAAAACTCCATGGTTCTCTTTCACTGGTATCACCGGCCGAATGTGCACGCATAAACGGACTAAAGGTTCCCAGTTGTATCCAGCGCGTGAACAGTTCGCCATCAGGCTCTCCGCTGAACCCACCAATATCAGTTCCGCAAAAAGGCACTCCTGAAATCGACATTCTCTGGCATTGGATACTTCCCATAATTAGGTGTTCCCAACTTGCAATGTTATCGCCTGTCCAAACGCATCCATAACGCTGCATTCCTGCATATCCGGCTCTAGTAATGGTAAAGGGCCGCTTGTTACGCATCAGCTTTTTAAGTCCATCGTAGGTTGAGCGTACCATTTGCATCCCGTAAATATTGTGGGCCTTTCGGTGTGATCCGCGATGGCCCTCAAAATTATGACGTACATCATTGGGAAAGGTTCCTGAACCGAATACCGCTGGCTCATTCATGTCGTTCCATACGCCAGCAACGCCCATATCAACAAGCTCTTTGTATAATCCGCCCCACCATTCTCTTACCGTCGGGTTCGTGAAATCCGGAAATTGACAGCGGCCTGGCCAAACATGCCCCTCCATAAAGTAATCATCGCTCCTGCGGCAGAAATAGTTATTCTCTTTTCCTTCCTTGAATACCCAGTAGTTATCGTCTACCTTGATTCCCGGATCAATCATGACCACGGTTTTCATACCGATGTCCATCAATTCTTTGATCATTTTTTTAGGGTCAGGGAAATGCTTTTTGTTCCAGGTAAAGCAGCGGTATCCTTCCATGTAATCAATGTCCAGATAAATGGCATCACATGGTATATTCCGCGACCTAAAACCCTCGGCAATCTCCTTAACTTTCTTTTCAGGATAGTAACTCCACCTACATTGATGATAGCCTAAAGCCCATTGCGGTGGCATCGGGTGTGTGCCGGTTAGGGATTGATAACGTTTAACAACGTCCATAACGTGCGGACCATGGATGTAATAGTATTGCAGTTCCCCTCCATCAGCCCAGAAGCTGGTTTTTGAGGCATCCTCCCTTCCGAAATCGAAGTATGACCGGAAAGTATTGTCGAAAAAGATACCGTAGGCAAGACTTTGATGTACCCCAATATAAAAAGGGATGGTGCGGTATAAAGGGTCCTGATCCCAGCCAAAGGAATAGGCATCGGTATTCCAGTTCTGGAAATGTCTTCCCCTTAGGTTCATGTTCCCAGACTTGTCACCTAGTCCGAAGAAATTCTCGTCTGGCATGCAAGTTTTGGTGGTATACACATAATAGCCCCCAAAATCCACATTTTCTTCCCAGTGCATCGGTGACTGGTCTTCATTCATCACCACCTGACTCAATATTTCAGTAAAGGAGATCTGAAAATCTGCCTTTCGAACATTACAGGTAACTGTATTGGTTGAGATATAGTAGAATTGTTCTGATTCTTCCAATTTGAATACAGTAACTTTTTGATCTACTTTGGGTACAGCATAGGAGAAATCTTCAAGAAAAATGCCATGGGGTGCAAGCCTCACCCGAATAATTTCATCACTCACCACCCTAATCTCCACGCGCGCATCACCGTCGGAAAAGTAGAATTTATTCCCATCATGAACAACCTGTTGTACTTCTGTTAAATACTTCTTAACAATCGGCTTAAGATTGGCAACCGGGTTGTTAAGATGTTGCATCGTTTCTTCTTCGATATAATTCAGGTTTGCGTTATCGTTTATTTCTTTGCTTTGTTCGTTTATTTCTTCCATTAAAATAGCTAAAAAATGCAGGATAGTTTCTATCCACTAATTTATAAATCTAAGGTGCCGATTTTAAAACAAACTGCCAAAGAATCCCCAATTTATCCAAGCCGGAAGCGGCCAAAACAAGCGACAAAAGGACTTTTTTCCTGAGGTTTTCTATGGATTAAAACTTATCGAAGCATAGTAAATGGCCCCTACCATCGGGTTACCAAATGAGGTTCTGTAATACTTATTCAAGATGTTAGATCCGCCAAATTTCAGAATTGAGTTGATAGTCGGAATTTTAAAACTTACCTGCGCATCGAAGGTGCTAAAAGCTGGAATCTCACCAGATCCAAAGGTCGAATTCCACATGAATTTCTGTTGCCACCTATACTGAATGTTGTAGCCTATATTCTTCAGAACTTGCCTATTTCCAAAGCCTAAATTATAACGGATTTCCGGGGTATTAAAGGCATTAAGAAAGTTTTCAGGGATCTTGCTAATTTTATTGTAGGATACATTTCCATTCAGGTTATAGCTGCCCATAACATAATCCAAACCAAATGCAGCACCATAGGTTTTAACATCCTCGATGATGTTCACTGGAACATTGAACTTCACAGGTGTCGTCGTAGGATTCTGATACAGCTCAACGGCACCAATAAACTCTTTGTAGATATTATAGTATCCGTAAGTATCGATCAACAGGCGCTTGCTAAGCAATCCCTTGTAGCCCAATTCAAAAGATTGAACAGTCTCCGGCCGTAGCCCTTTTGGGTCAAAGGTATAGGTACTTAACACGGTTGGGTCTGGGGTTCCAGCAGCAATCGAGGCTAGGAATGCACGATAGCTAGCTGCTGTATAACCCTTGTTGTTGATCAGGTCATATTTGGTCAGGAACTCAGGCAGGCCGCCGATCAGACGTGTAGATCCGCCGCCAACAGCAAGATCAATGTACTGATCCTGTGTTGTCGGGTTTCTATACCCTGTTTGGTAAGAAGCCCGTATGTTGTTGTTCGGGCTAACGGTGAAAACTCCGGTAATCCTGGGCGTGAACCTGCCTTCAAAATTTTGACTTTTATCATAGCGTCCTGCAATGGTAAGTTTAAACTTATCATCAAACATCTTCTTTCCAAGCTGTGCAAATGCACCATATTCTTCAATCGTAATCTTCCGGTTTAAATCGTCAAAAATAGTCCCGTCTGAATGTAGGAAATAGTTTCTGTAAGAGGCTCCGATTTGAAGCTCAACAACATTGTTAAAGGCATTGGAGAAGTTGTACATGCCCTCATAATGAAACAAGTTCGTTTTATCATTAAACTTTGCTCCATTCTGCGGACCGATAGACCTTTCTGTAATGGCGATTTTTGCAGATTCATAACCGGCAGATCCCGGAACCAGACGTCCAACATCAGCCTGTCCACGGGCAAAACTCTGTGCAGCCGCATCCGGCTGTCCTGCCGCCCTGGCGCCTAGGTAGTTTGCTATATATTGCGGAAACCAAGTGGTGGATGGCTTCCAGGATTCGTTAATGAAGGTTCCAAGCAACGTTGCGTTGTAAGCCTGACCAGAGCGTTCCTGTGTTGTGTAAGCCCGCAAAAAGAAATCCTGCCCTTTTAGTTCCAGCTTATATTGACCTATAGAGAATTTTCGCAGAGAATAGCGGTCGGTACCGGTATATACCGATGTTCCTGTTCCCCAGTTCGCTTGTGCGATCGCTTCTAACTTATCATTGAACCTGTAATTCAACGTAGTCGTTGTCTTTAGTGATTTTGAATTATAATCTACCAGATCCGCCTCGGCATAGCCAGTTCTCGAAACGGCCTGATTTGGAATTGCATTGTTTCTTAATCCAAAGTAGAAGGGCAAGTAATTCTGCACAGCAGGACGTAGGGCTGCAGGTAAATTTCCTAGAAAAGCCGCTTGCATAGCTGGAGTGGCGGCCGCAGGTAAGCTAACATCAAGGAGATTTTTAATGTTCAATGTACCTGCGGTAGCAGTCAAAATCCCCGCTACAGTTTGGTTTTGCACGCTTTGTGCAACATTAATCATATTCTGACTGATCTCATCGCCATAGACGTTCACCCCATCATAGTTTGGATCTGTGTTACGGTCACCCTCCTTCAGCTCCCTGCCAATTCGATCAAAGTTCCTTTCATCGTTTGCCTGCCAGTCTTTCGCCTGCAGGAAAGAGAATGCAGTTTTAAATCCAAGTTTTCTGTTCCATGATTTGGCTACCCGAACATCAAGTTGGTTAAATTGCTGGACCGAACTGGTATTGTCATTTACATGGTTTACACCTGTTTTGTACTGAAAGCTTACGCCCGGATAGTCGTAAGGATTTTTCGAGGTCATTAACAGCGTACCATTTATACCGCCTGCACCATAAAGCGCCGTAGCAGCCCCAGGTAAGAGCTCAA
>JAQBOT010000028.1 GCA_028287885.1 Pedobacter sp. | reverse complement strand
TCCGTGCAAAATATGAAAAGCAGCTGGGTAGCAAGTTTGATGTTGCAGAATTTCATAACCAGATCTTAAAGGATGGAAGCTTGCCTCTTGGCGTGCTTGAAAGTAAAATGAACGCCTGGGCAGCAGGGAAATAAATAGAAAAGGCAATGCCTCTAAAACGACAATGCCTCCAAAAGTTAAACTCTTTATGGAGGCATTGTAAAATATAGACGGTCTTCTAATTAGAACCTCATAAATTATTAATCTTCAGCAAGGAACGGGTAACGATAGTCTTTTGCTGGGTTAAAAGTTTCTTTAATCGCTCTTGGAGAAACCCATCTCAATAAATTGATCATAGAACCCGCTTTGTCGTTGGTGCCTGATCCTCTTGCACCACCGAATGGCTGTTGACCAACTACGGCACCAGTACACTTATCATTAATGTAGAAGTTTCCAGCAGAATTACGCAAAGCAATAGATGCTTTCTCAATCGCATAGCGATCCTGAGCAAGCACAGCACCTGTTAAGGCATAAATTCCAGTCTTGTCAATAATGTCAAGTACCTGATCAAAGTCCTGATCCTCATAAACGTAAACCGTTAGTACAGGCCCAAACAGCTCTTCGCACATGGTTGTATATCTTGGGTCTTTAACCACGATAACCGTCGGTTCAATAAAGTATCCCTTGGACTTATCATACTTTCCACCTGCAATCACTTCCAGAGAAGAATCCGTATTTGCTGCATCGATGTATCTAGCGATCTTATCAAATGACTTCTCATCAATCACTGCATTAATGAAATTGCTGAAATCCTCAACGCCGCCCATTTTAAAATCTGCGAGGTCTCTTAACATCAGCTCTTTTATTTGTGGCCAAACGCTGCTTGCTACATAAACTCTTGAAGCTGCAGAGCATTTCTGCCCCTGGTATTCAAAGGCACCGCGTACAATTGCAGTCGCCGAAGCTTCTACATCCGCAGAGCTGTGCACCAAGATAAAATCTTTACCGCCGGTTTCTCCAACAATGCGTGGATAGCTCTTGTACTTATATATGTTATTTCCAATGGTTTTCCAGATTTCCTGGAAAACGCTTGTCGATCCAGTAAAGTGGATACCTGCAAAATCAGCATGATTAAAGATCACTTCGCCTGCATCAGGTCCGTAAACATAAACCAGGTTAATAACGCCGTCTGGCAATCCAGCTTCCTTAAAGATCTCCATCAATACATTCGCTGCATAGATCTGCGTATCGGCAGGTTTCCAAACAACAACATTTCCCATCATCGCTACAGATGTTGGAAGGTTACCTGCAATGGCTGTGAAGTTAAAGGGTGTCAAAGCAAATACAAAGCCTTCTAGTGGACGTTGCTCCAATCTGTTCCAGGTGCCTGGAGAAGATACAGGAGGCTGTTGTTTGTATATGTCTGACATGTAACTTACGTTGAAACGTAAGAAGTCGATCAGTTCACATGCCGCATCAATCTCTGCCTGGTAGGCGTTTTTAGATTGGCCCAGCATGGTTGCTGCATTTAATTTATATCGGTAAGGGCCGGCAATCAGGTCTGCCGCTTTTAAGAAAATAGCAGCGCGGTGTTCCCAGGCTAAGTTTTCCCAGTTTGCTTTTGCAGCTAATGCAGCATCAATAGCTTGTTGCACATGTGCTTTCTCACCTACACTGTATTGCCCTAAAACATGTTGGTGATCGTGAGGAGGAGTAATGTTTCCTTTTTTGTCTGTATGTACTTCTTTCCCTGCAATGTGCATCGGAATATCAATCTGTTTTGAACGGGCGTCAGCCAAAGCCGCCTTTAATAGTTCACGTTCTTTACTACCGGGTGCATAATCCTTTATGGGCTCATTTACCGGTGCTGGTACGTTAAAAAATCCTTTAAGCATAGTATAGAAATTGTTGTTTTTACAAAGATACTCTTTATTTTGTAGTCCATAATGGAGGCGCCAGTACGGGTATTTAGTTTTTAGTTAAAGCATTTTATATTTCTTATTTTTGAAGCCCGACCATGCTCAGATACCTGCGTTTAATCCTATTTCCCTTCTCTTTCCTTTATGGTTTGGTTGTCATAATACGAAACAAGTGTTATGACTGGGGTATTTTCGATTCTGTTCAATTTGACCTGCCAGTGATATGCGTAGGCAATCTGGCGGTAGGCGGAAGCGGTAAAACACCCGTAACAGAGTATTTGGTTAAACTTCTTGATGGACGCAGAATTGCCATTTTAAGCCGCGGCTATGGAAGGAAAACCAAGGGTTTTTTACTGGCGGATGCTAATGCTTCCGCATCTACAATCGGTGACGAGCCAATGCAGTATTATTCTAAGTTTTCTCAAGTGACTGTAGCTGTCTGCGAGGATAGGGTTAAGGGCATCAAAATGCTCGAAAAGGATCATGACCTGATCATTCTTGACGATGCTTATCAACACCGCCGCGTAAGGGCAGGCTTCAATATTCTTCTGTTTGATTATGCGAGTATGTTCAAGTCGCAATTCCTGCTTCCAACTGGTAACTTACGGGAGCCATTCTTCGGTCATAAACGCGCAAATGCCATAATGATAACAAAATCGCCGGAAGTGATCAGCACTATGGCTAAACAGAAGATACTGGACAAGTTTGATGAAAGTCAAAAACCCTTAATTCATTTTGCTGTTATCAGGTATGATGCTTTTAAGCCAGTGTATGCCTCGGCTGTGGGAGATTTGGAAGGGTTAAACAAAAAAACAAAGGTGTTTCTGCTTACAGGGATTGCCAACACAGCACCGCTCTTGAACCATTTAGACAGCCAGTTTCAGCATGTAGTGCAGCATCCTTATCCAGATCATCATCAATTTACTGAAGACGAGATTTCATCGGTGATCATGGCCTTTAAAAGAGAGCCTTCTGCTGATAAATGCATCATCACAACAGAAAAAGACGCACAGCGTTTATTAGATGTTAGAATAAAAGAATTACTAGTAGATTTGCCTGTATTTTATTTGCCTATCGCCGTAGAACTCGAGGCCGCAGACAAAGTCAGATTCAATAAATTTATTTTAGACTATGTATCAAACCGTACACGAGACCGTACAATATATAAAGCAAAAGACCAATAGTTTTGAACCGGAGATCGGTATCGTTTTAGGAACTGGATTAGGCGGACTGGTTACCGACATCCAAGTTGAATATAGTTTGATGTATTCAAACATCCCCAACTTTCCAATATCAACGTTAGAGTTTCATTCCGGAAAGTTGATTTTCGGAACATTAAACGGTAAAAAGGTTATAGCCATGCAGGGTAGACTTCATTATTATGAAGGATATTCGATGCAACAGATTACGTTCCCAATGCGGGTTTTAAAAGCCCTTGGCATAAGCTGGTTGTTTGTTTCAAATGCTGCCGGCTCGTTAAATCCAGAATTTAAAAAGGGTGATCTGATGATCATCAACGATCATATAAACCTGATGCCGGAAAGTCCGCTCCGTGGACGGAACGACTCAGATATGGGTCCGCGCTTTCCAGATATGAGCGCACCCTACAATAAGATGCTAATCACCAGGGCACTTGAAATCGCTAAGAAAGATGGCATTACTTGCCATCAAGGTGTATATGTTGGCGTTACAGGCCCGAATTTAGAAACCAAAGCTGAATACAGGTACCTTAGAATAATTGGCGGCGATGCAGTTGGCATGAGTACTGTGCCTGAGGTTATCGTAGCCAATCATATGCAGCTACCGGTTTTCGCAATTTCAGTGTTAACAGACGAGGGTTTTCCTGAAGACCTTCAGCCATTTAACCTGGGGGAGATCCTGGAAACAGCGGCTCAGGCTGAACCGAAATTAACAAGTATTTTGAGCCAGTTAATTTCAGCCCTATAATGTTAAAGACCCTTATCTTATTCCTCATGTGCTTTTGCTTGTTAAAGGCCGGGCAAAGTTCTGCGCAGGATCTGAAAACCAATGTGACTAACAATAAGGAATTAGATTCTCTACGTAAAAAGTTGGAGGAAACGACAGATTCGGTCGTCTTTACGTCCAAATATGTGCGTTATACCACCTTGAGGCTAACTAAAGACAGCATTCAAACCTTGCCGCTGGACACAAGCTTAAGAGGATTACAGAACTACAGTGTGCTTGCTCAACCAAGAAGGCCGACCATCAATACGGGAAACCTGGGCCTTGCCGCAAGGG
>JAQBOT010000160.1 GCA_028287885.1 Pedobacter sp. | reverse complement strand
AACACCATACATCCAGGAGTTGGAGCTTCAACTCGAGATGCTGGAGAAAGGCGGATACGAGCATTTCATGTTAAAAGAGATCTATGAACAGCCACGCTCCATCCGCGACTGTATGCGTGGTCGCATTTATCCAAATGAAGGCATGGTACAGCTCGGTGGGATTAAAGAATACGCCGAGAAGCTAAAGAACATCGACCGCATCATTATCGTGGCTTGTGGAACGTCCTGGCATGCCGGACTGGTTGGCGAATACCTGATTGAGGAATACGCAAGGATACCGGTTGAAGTAGAATATGCTTCCGAGTTCCGGTACCGAAACCCGATCATCACAGAAAAAGATATCGTTATCGCCATTTCTCAATCTGGAGAAACTGCAGACACCATGGCGGCTATTGAAATGGCAAAAGAAAAAGGTGCAACGATATTTGGTGTATGTAATGTGGTTGGTGCTTCTATTCCAAGAATTACACATGCTGGTGTATATACTCATGCCGGACCAGAGATTGGTGTGGCATCAACAAAAGCTTTTACCGCCCAGGTTACCGTGCTTACCTTGATGGCTTTTTACATGGCTCAGCAAAAAGGCACAATCACCAACTCAAAGATGGTAGAATTGCTAACGGAGCTCGACCTGATCCCAGAAAAAATTCAGAAGGCCTTAGAATCCAATACGATCATCAAAGAGATTGCAGAAAAATTCAAAGACTCTAGAAATTGCTTGTTCTTAGGCCGAGGAAGTGGCTTCCCTGTCGCTCTGGAAGGTGCATTAAAACTAAAAGAAATTTCTTACATCCATGCAGAAGGCTATCCTGCTGCAGAAATGAAACATGGTCCGATCGCCTTGATCGACGAAGAAATGCCTGTAGTTGTCATTGCAACCAAAAACTCTTCCTACGAGAAAGTGATCAGCAATATTCAGGAAGTAAAAGCAAGAAAGGGTGTGGTAATTGCAATTGTTACCGAAGGTGATACAACGGTGCGCAACATGGCAGATTATTGCATTGAAATACCAGATGCAAGTGAGGCTTTCCTGCCGCTACTGGCAACCGTTCCTTTGCAGTTGCTTTCCTATCACATTGCTGTGTTGAGAGGCTGTAACGTAGATCAGCCGAGAAATCTGGCGAAATCTGTGACCGTGGAATAGGGAGAATACAGTAGAATATGATAGAAAAGGGGTTGTATCTTAGATGCAACCCCTTTTTATGCTTGAAGCATATAAATCTCTATTCGCCTGAAACTTTCAAACTTTACTCAACTGAAACTTAAAACGGCAAATCACCAGAAACCCCGCCAGCATCCAGAAAATCATGCTCTGGTTTTGCTACAGCATGATTCACCGGAGTAGCCTCGAAATCACTTTTCCTTCCAAGGAGTGTGAAGTTCTCTGCCACCACCTCCGTAACATACTTTTTAACCTTCTCACGGTCTTCAAATGATCGGGTGCGTAACTTACCCTCAATGTACACAAGCTTTCCTTTGGTGAGGTATTTAGAGGCAACCTCCGCAAGTCCGCGCCACAAAACAATATTATGCCACTCGGTTTGCTCAATACGTTTTCCATCTTTGTTAAAACTCTCTGAGGTTGCTAATGGGAAACTAGCGACAGTAACACCTCCGTCCAGATGCCGAACTTCAGGATCTTTACCTAAATGTCCTACCAGAATTACTTTATTTATACCTGACATGTCTAATATTTGGTTAAGTAGCCTGTTAAAAAATTACTGATTACTTTAGGCTGAGGAAGGTCTTCGAACTGCTCCCACGTTACCCACTCAACACCTGTGCGCTTATTAAAGTTACTGATATAATTATCTAAAGCAAAGAATTGAGCATATATAATTTGGTGCGTAAGCAAATGTTTTATCTTAGCTAAGGGCCTGAGGGTTACCGAGTTTCCAAATTCATCAGCAATAATGTTCATGAATTCCGGATCTCCGGGATGGGCTTCAAATTTGGTCTCCAACAAGGGGAAATCATATAGGTGTTGCCAAATATCCGATTGGGTTCTTTTGTTCACCAACACCAAATCACCTTCGGTACACAAAAGATAATTCAGGTATCTCACTCGCTTATCAGAAGCCTTGAGTTTCACGGGCAAAGTGTTAACCAGGTTGCTGTTTAATGCAAAACAATCAAGCTGTAAAGGACAGCTTCCGCAATCAGGCGATTTAGGCTTGCACTGCAATGCGCCGAATTCCATGATTGCCTGGTTATAAATTGCAGGATGTTGTTCTTCAATCAACTCCTGTGCTAAAACAGAAAAATGCTTTTGCCCGGCGTTGCTGTTAATCGGTAAATCAATCCCAAAATAACGTGCAAGAACCCTGTAAACGTTGCCATCTACCACAGCGCGCCGTTCATTCGCCGCAAAGGAGCTGATTGCAGCTGCAGTATACGAACCGATTCCTTTGAGCGTTAATAAGGTAAGGTAGTCGGTTGGAAACACACCATTATGCAAACGCAACACTTCACGAGCCGTATACAGCATGTTTCTGCCCCTTGAATAATAGCCCAGTCCCTGCCAGAGGTTTAATACTTCTGTCTCGCTGGCTTTGGCAAAATCGCTAACGGTTGGAAAGGCTGTTAAGAACTTGTTGAAATACGGCAATCCCTGTTCTACACGAGTTTGTTGCATTATGATCTCAGAAAGCCAGATAACATAAGCATCATTCGTATCCCGCCAGGGAAGATCTCTTTTATTCACAAGATACCAATCACTTACAATTTCTTGGAATTTCATGGAACAAAAGTACACGCTTATAAATGGAAATCACTAAAAGTTGCAATTGTAGGAAGATGCCGGGTATAAATAAATGATCTTTTATTTTCCTATCTCACTAAAAAGCAATACTTTTGCAACCCCAAAACACTGGTAAATATAACACACAACAAATTAATATTAATAAATATGACTAAGGCAGATATTATATCAGAAATATCAACGAAAACAGGAATCGAAAAAGTAGATGTGCAAGAGACCGTTGAAGCTTTTTTTAAAGTGATTAAAACTAGCATGATCAGTGGTGAGAATGTATATGTTAGAGGATTTGGCAGTTTTGTTGTAAAAAAGAGAGCCCAAAAGACTGCTAGAAATATTTCTAAGAACACTGCAATTATTATCCCAGAACACTTTGTACCTAGCTTTAAACCAGCAAAAGTGTTTGTTGAAAAGGTAAAAAACAATTCTAAAAAGATTACTGTAGAAGCTTAATTCATGCTGAATAATATCCGTACAAAACAAGCCATTATCGTTGCAGCAGTATTACTGCTGGTCGTATTTTTGTTTACAAGGGATATAAAGGGTTTAGTAAAACCGAAAGAGCAAACATCTGCAGCCCCGGCAAATTCAGAATTAACAAATGCCAACACGACGCAAATTGATCTTGGTCAAGTATCAACTGCTGGAAAGAATACAATTAATGCCAATTTAGCGGCAGAAATCACCTCTCTGGAGAACGCTTATAAAGTAGCGAAAGACGGAGAGCAATTAAAAGTCGCTGAAACGTTAGCCCAGAAATGGGACGATGTAGAACAAACCGTTCCAAGTGCATTATATTTAGAAATCATAGCCAAACAGCAGAATACGTTAGAAAGCTGGTTGACCGCTGGTGGAAAATTCATGAAAGCATACGACAACAACTCTGACAG
>JAQBOT010000003.1 GCA_028287885.1 Pedobacter sp. | reverse complement strand
TTATCAGAAAACCCAATGAAGAATAATACTAAGAGATATTAAGCAAGTCATCAATAGTGACCCGGTGGAGTGCCGCACCTGAACTCGAAGGAGCAATGGAGTTTGGTAGATATTTGAAGTCGCTCGGCATTCTACCTTCTATCGCTCATACAAAAGCCATTTACGAAGAGGCTTTTGAGGCTTTTCAAAATGGCTATACACACCTCACTCATTTTTATTCCTGTATGTCGGGTGTATCAAGGCGCAACGCTTACAGGTATGCTGGGGTGGTAGAAGCGGGTTACTTGATAGATGATATGACCGTCGAAATCATAGCGGATGGAAGGCACTTGCCAGCACCTTTGCTTAAACTGGTTTACAAAATCAAAGGACCGGACAAGATCGCACTTGTTACCGATGCCATGCGGGCTGCCGGTATGCCACCTGGAGAGAGCGTACTTGGCCGACTAGAAGATGGCTTGAAGGTAATTGTAGAAGATGACGTGGCTAAACTACCAGATAGGAGTGCTTTCGCCGGCAGCGTAGCTACAACCATCCGGCTGGTGAAGAATATGATTAACCTGGCGGATGTTCCTGTAATCGATGCGGTGAAGATGATGACCGCAACGCCAGCTAAAATCATGAATGTTTATGATAAGATGGGATCGATCGAAGTTGGTAAAAATGCCGACCTGGTGATTTTTGATGATGATATAAATTTACACACGACTATTATTGGCGGTAAAATCGTGTATCAATTTAAATAACCCCTAAACACCGGCTAAATAAGACATAAACAAATGCTACAAACATTAATCAAAGATAAACTCGAGGTATTGGTTCTGGAAAATAGAACTGCCCTAGGTAAAGCTGCTGCAGCGCGCGTAAGCGTTAAAATAAAGCAACTGTTAAAAGTAAAAGCTATTGTTAACATCATTTTTGCTGCTGCACCGTCTCAAAATGAGCTTTTAAGCGTCTTGATTGAAGATGAAAGTATAGAATGGCAGAGAATTAATGCTTTCCATATGGATGAGTATTTAGGTTTACCGACCGGAGCTGAGCAATTGTTTAGCAGTTTCCTCAAAAAAAGCATTTTCGATCGCGTACCCTTTGCAAGTGTGAATTGCATAAATGGCCACGCTGCAAACCCAGAAGAAGAATGTTCGCGTTATGCAGAGTTACTAACCAAATTTCCGGCAGACTTGGTGTGCATGGGGATAGGAGAGAACACACACATCGCATTTAACGACCCACCTGTTGCGAATTTTCAAGATCCGAAACTTGTAAAAGTCGTGGAGTTGGATACAGCTTGCAGGCAGCAACAAGTAAATGATGGCTGTTTTCCAACTATAGAGGATGTACCAACGCATGCTTTAACTTTAACCGTACCCGCGTTAATGTCTGGTTCAGATCTGTTTTGTATGGTGCCAGGTAAAAATAAAGCGCAGGCAGTTGTATTCACTTTAAATGAACCTGTTTCTGAACAATATCCATCAACCATATTAAAAACCCATGAGAGCGCAGTATTATTTGCAGATGCAGATAGTTTTAGCTTAATGAGATAGCGCAAAACACCGGAATAAATTATCAAAAAGGAAGGCGCGAAAAGACCTTCCTTTTTCTATCGCCCATTGTAGTAGATATCACATAGGACATTTTGCTCCTGTAAATGCAACTGGAGACGCTACATTGGAGCAAACCCGGGTTATTAGTATCCGGGTAAAAATTTAATTATGATTGCATTAGCCATCCGAACACGTAAATTAAACCGCCACCAGAATATTGATACCAGCATATAGATACATTATGAAAGCTTACTATAAAAATTGCGTTTTACTTATCATCCTGATGCTGGGCTCGCAACTGTCATCCACAGCGAATAACAGCTTCGATAAAGACCCGCTGGTTGTAAAAGGTTTCCACTTTGATATGCGAATCCAGGTGATGAAAATGCCTGCCTTAAAACAGTTCGTAGCCAACCTGGCAAGTAAAGGGATCAACACCATTGTTATGGAATGGGAGGGTAGCTATCCTTTCATAAAAGAGCCGTTAATTGCCAACCGTCATGCTTATACACCTGCGGAAGTGGCTGAGTTTGTTAGCTATTGTAAAACCTTGCAAATACAGGTAATACCCTTGCAGCAAAGCTTTGGCCACGTAGAGTACATCCTAAGAAACAATAAATATGCGGACTTGCGGGAAGACGAGAAAGATTATAGCCAGGTTTGCCCCAGCGAACCTGAGCTAAATAAAAAGCTCTTTACAACCCTTTATGCTGAGCTGATCGCCAGCCATAATTCTCCGTACGTACATATTGGCGGGGATGAAACATATTTGCTTGGACATTGTGAAAAGTGTAAAAAGCGCGCAGCAGAGATCGGTCTTTCGCGCCTATACTTCGACCACATAAAGATGCTCTGCGATATCGTCGTAAGCATGGGAAAAAAGCCTATAGTTTGGGCGGACATCGCTCTCAAGTATCCGGACTTTATTAACCTTTTGCCTAAACAAACCATCTTTATCGACTGGAATTACGGCTGGGACGTGAACCACTTTGGCGATCATACTAAGCTGTTGAATTCCGGGTATGAGATCTGGGGTTCACCTTCCATCAGAAGTTCGCCAGATAACTACTACTTAACCGGCTGGCAAAAGCATTTTAACAACATCAGGGATTTTGTTCCACTGTCTCGGAAGCTAAACTATAAGGGGATGGTTATGACCTCGTGGTCAACATCTGGTGTTTATTCTTCTTTGTTCGAGTCGGAAGATGAAATGACCGACCTGTATGCCATACGTCATGTTTACCCTCTAAATGGTTTTTCTATTTTGGTTGATTACTACCTAAATACGTTAAATTCCAGCAAGGCTTTACCCCCGGATCAGTTTGTATTGAAGTACAGTAGCGACCATTATGGCTTAGATAAGGCCAAAACAATACAATTTAGGAAAGCACTATTTGCTGCGCCTTTTAATATAGAGCATGGCAATGTGATATCAGCTGAGAAATTGTCGGTAAGTCAGTTGTTAGACTCAGCACAAAA
>JAQBOT010000442.1 GCA_028287885.1 Pedobacter sp. | reverse complement strand
TAATTAGGACCGAAAAAGAAACGTACAGCCAGCGAAAGGATTCCTATGCAATCTTCAAAGTGAACCTGCAAGGCTTTATCAGTCTGCCATTACTTGGACAGGTCAAGGTAGCTGGCTTGAACAGATCTGAAGCAGCGACTCGTATTCAGAAATTATAGGAAAGTAAAGAGTTAAAAAAGCCACTGATAGATGTGCGTGTAAATAACTTGTATGTGGTATTAATTGGCGAGGTGGCGCGACAAGGAAAATACTTGATTAATCGGGAAGACTTTGAGCTCATAGACTTGCTTGGAGAGGCTGGCGGCTTAACACCAGCTGCGAACAAAAAGCTTGTTAAGATCTTCCGGGGTGACCGAACAGACCCTGAAGTTATTTTGGTAAACATGCAGGATTATTCTTTTTTGAAAGACAAAAATCTGCGCCTAAAATCTAGAGATATCATTTATGTGGAACCAAAAAGATGGGCGTCTAATGCGCAAAATCTCCAGCTCTATTCTACATTCTTTCAGATTGGCTTCTTGGCACTAAATACGATTCTCTTGATTATTAACATATCAAATTAATGGACAATCTCGATACAGGTCAGCAGCCCGCACCAGGATTTAATACACCACGGGAATTAAGTTATCGGAAGGTATTAGAAATCATTCTTTGTCGCTGGTACTGGATTCTTTATACCACGATAACGACGCTGATCCTAGCCGGTGTGATTTTATCGTATACTGCGCCAATTTACTCTACTGAAGCCTCAGTCAAGTTTGAAGAAAAACGTTCAGAAATATCCGAAATAATGAACGTTCGAAATGTCTATGATCGGAGTGATAAATTGCTTTCTGAACAATTTGTAATTCGTTCCCGTGAAGTATTATCGCATGCAATTAGCAGATTAAATTATCCAATCTCCTTCTATGATGAAGGCATAATCAAAAATACAGAGTTGTATCCGATTGCTCCAATTAACATCATCATTATAGCCCAAGATACTGTTCATCCGAACACGAATACGTTCAAGTTCATCGCCAACTCAGCGCATGATTTCTCTCTATTTTATACTCGCAATGACAACATAGTACAGCAAAGCTTTAGAATTGGCGACACAATTTCAGTAGAAAAATTGAAGTTTAAAATAAAGGGCTTCAAGTATTCCAGGCTCAAGAAAGAAACAATGAATTTCCATTTTAATACGACGGAAGAACTAATTGATAGAGTAGACACAGGATTAAAAATGAACGAAAATAAAAATACAAACATCCTTACCTTCAATCAAATAGACGAAAATGCAAGCTTTGCAAAAGATATTCTTAACACACTTTTGGATGAATATGTAGCATATGACATGGAGCAAAAGACCACATCCGCCAGCCAAACAATAAGTTTCATTGGGCGCCTTCAAGCAGATATGGCGGCTGTTGTAAAGCTATCGGGAGGTAACTTTGAGAAATTTAAAATTAGTTCCAGAATGCTCGATATTCCCGGAACAACAAAAAAGATAACGGAACAACTTGAAAGCCTTGAAAAAGAAAAAAGCAAAGTTAGGCTCGAAGGCTTGATGATATTACAACTAGAAAGGGATATCTTAGATAACAAGAACACAAACGCAATCAATCTTAACCTACAGGGAACAGCTGATCCACTACTTATTGGATTACTAAACCAATTTAATACCTTATTGATTAAAAAACAAGAGCAGCTAATCACATACAAGCCAAGTGCGTCCTCAATTCAGGAGATTAACAATCATCTCGGGCAATTGAAATCATCAATCATAAGTAACGTTAATGCACAGCTCAAGAAGAACAAACAGGCAATACACTTTATAGATCAGCAAGCTGATCATATTACCGGCTCTTTTAATCGCATACCTACGGCAGAACGAGAATATGTAAACTTGCAGTCAGACTTTGATGTTAACCAAAAAGTTTATTCCTACCTGTCTGAAAAGAAGTTAGAGGCACAGATAAGTAAAGCAGCTGTTACACCCGGTGTAGTGATTGTTGATCGTGCGATGTTGAGCACAGCACCTTTGACGCCAATACCCCAAAAGACATTTGCTACGGCAATCTTAATGGGCATATTCTCCGGAGTTGGACTAATTTTCTTTGTGCGCTTCATAAACCCACATATACATGATGTTGAAAGCATAGTGTCTATGACCAAAGTACCAGTTATTGGTGTCATTCGTAGGCTGGCCATTAACAGGCAGGAAGACATTCAACATCAAAGGAAGTCTAACATGGACATTCAGGACGCAATCTTTTATTAGTCGGTACGCGCCGTTAGAACAAGTATTAGCTTTATAGCTCCTGAGAAAACATGTAAGGTGATTTGTATTAGTTCAGAGATATCTAATGAGGGTAAGTCTTTTACTGCAGTACAGCTTGGCAATACCTTATCTCTGATCGATAAACGGGTCTTGATCATTGCGGCAGATTTAAGAAAGTCAAGATTACACCAGACATTCAAAGTGAGCAATGAGCTCGGCCTTAGCTCCTTTTTGATGGGGAAGTCAATCCAGAATGACATTGTATATCCAACAGAATTTAAGGACTTGTATCTTATTCCAGCAGGCCCGGTTCCACCTAATCCCTCGGAATTGCTGCATTCATTCCGAATGAAAGCCATGATTGATGAACTAAGATCCCAATTTGACTATATCATCATTGACTGTGCACCAATCGGGCTTGTTTCAGATGCTATTCCTTTGATCAAGCTTTCCGACATAAACCTATTTATCATTCGTGCGGGAGTATCCAGGTATTCAGCTGCGTTGATCCCAGAGACACTTTCAAGGGAGTTTGCCCTAACAAATAGTGGTATTATACTAAACTCATTCGAAAACGACATTCTGTACACAGACTGCTATAAAGGTCGTGCAAACAGAACTGGGTATTATAATGCCTACCAGTCACAACAGTATTATAATAAAGCATACCAAAACCATCACCGACAGAAGCGAAGCTGGATGTTTTGGATGAATTATGTAATTGACACTCTTGGGGAAGTGGGACAAGCTAATATTTCTTCTGCAACATTTTATATAATCCATTATCCTATATGAATAGAAGCACCGTTTTTCTTACGTTAGATACTTTCAGTCAAACTTGGG
>JAQBOT010000429.1 GCA_028287885.1 Pedobacter sp. | reverse complement strand
CACGTACTTCCTCGGGAGTTTTACCTTCCTTAACATAATAGCCTTTACGTCTTAAGGCATTTATTTTTTCCAGAACCCGCCTTTGGTATTTTGATCGCTGTACTTCGATGGGTAATTTAAGATCAATTACAACGGTTTTACCATTTTCGTAAATACCCTCGAACTTATCCATCAGCGGCGCCTGGTTGAAAAAAGAATGCAACCTGGAAAATACCGAAACACAGTTGTTTTCGTGTAGAAATTTACGGAACTCTCGTGTGAAATTCTCTTTCATCAGTTCATCGAGGTTATCAAATTCCATATTGGATATCGGGCCAGTGTACCCGTATACGCTAGTGAGATCGAAAAGATCTGTATCGGGGATTGCTCTTTTAATAAGCGGGAAAGCAATGAAATTTTCTCCCTCCTGGTAGACGATCAAGATGGGATCTCCAGTGTTATCTAAAGAATGGTAGTACCAGGTATGATAGAAGTCGAAGTTTGCGGAGTTCTTTACGTATGCTCTCCATTCGGCTTGGTGGTTGATCGTGAGGACTTGCATCATATTGCTAACTGATTTTTTGAGGTTGTCTATGCTCCTCGAGCATCTCTTTTTTCATGTCCTGCAACATTTTGATGTAGGAATATTCAACCTTGTAGTTCAACTCCTTTTCCGTACGGCTTATGTCATACAGGTAAGACGTCTGTGACTTTTTCTCTGGCCTATAAACCACCTTGGATCGATTGTCTTCAGGCGAAAACACCTCAATAATGCCAAGGATCTGCTCTTCCAGTGTAGTAGGAATTCCCGTACCTACGTTAAATATGCCTTGAGCGGTTTTACTTGCGACGGCGGCTTCAACTATGCTTATAAAATCTTTAATATAGACGATATCCTTGCTTTTGCTGGGATCACCCCATATTTCAATCTCTTTGCCTTGTGTTGCACGGTCTATCATGTACATACATGCCATATCCTGGATCTTTCCATCCACGTACATCGTAGCGGCTGGCATATAGCTATAAATGGTCGGCAGCCTTAGTATAATCGTTTGAAAGCCAAACTCCTGATGATAGTGCTCCAACATATCAACCGCCGTACACTTACTTATGATGTACATGGCGTGATCTCCTTTTAGATGCAAGGTTCTTTGTGCGTCTGCAGCGATATAGTTTCCTGTATCCCAATGTTTAAAGACATCAGCATGCGACTGGGTAAAAATGACCTTTTTGATATTATTCTCTCTGCAAAATTCTAGGACATTTAGTGTACCTGTAATATTCACGTCTATGTATCTATAGGGGTCGTAGCCTTGCATTCGGGCTGGCATCATGCCAGCAAGCAACACAACGCAATCGATATTCTCTGAGGGCAAGCTAGCAAAGTCGCTCTTTTTAGTTATGTCAAGCGGCTGATAAGAAACATTTGGGTAGTTGAAGTAGTTGGAATCCCGGGGATGCTGACCGGTTGTATAAACACGATAATTCTTATCACTTAGATACTTAGTCAAATACATACCGGTACCTCCGGTGGCACCGATTACGATAACGTTTTCCATAGATTCGAATGAGGTTAATATAGGTACGTAATCGGGTTGAAAATAGTTGCCGTAAATTTCAATTTGTTCTAATAAGGACAACTTTTGCACATAACTAGTCCCAGGCGGCTTTCTCCCTATTCAAAAATAAAAAAAAGGCGATGGGAAAGAAGTTGATTTGGAAATTCAGGTATTTAAAACATCATACAGTACAATAGCCTGATTTCTCCAGTATCTTACTTTTAAAGTACTGACAGAGAATAATTAGATTAGGAAAACAATTCAATCCGCATCCGGTGAACGTAACATTGCATTCTGGAAAGATGTTCAGGTGATCATAGAAATCAGAATTCTATGGGATGACTGTTTAGTACATTTCGCATTTTGAATGAAAATCTTAAGCAGTTATAGAAGCAGCCTTTGCTGGCCTGAGCTTTTTTGCATAGAACTTAACAAGCATTTTGACAGTGCTCAGCGGCTGGAACTCAAAACATTTTTTCAAGGCCAACATGGCTACCTTGCTGTCGTGTTTCTTGGTACTGAGATAAAAAACTTTCATGTACTCATTGAAGTTCCTCTGTTTTAGAATACCTCGATTAATATTTTTCGGTAAAATACCAGACAATACCTCATTCCATTCTTCAAGCATTTTTGCCCACTCTATGTTTCTGGAAGACAAAACCATGCCGTGCAATCCTCTTGAATAAACAGAAGATATGTTTGGTAAATACTTGACCTTACCTTTACTGGCAAGATAACACCACAGGATGACATCACCTTTGTATTTAAGACTTTGGAATTCTTCACCTATATATTTCGCCCGAAACATCGCCGATGCGGTCGGAAATTTACGTTTTCCCAACAGTTGGTAGATATCAATGTCACATTCCTCAATGTCATTGAAATGATACTGGGTGTTCTTTTCTGTATTTAGAACAAGTCCATTTTCAGCAACAAGCGAATATTCCTTATGGGTATCAAGAAAATTCGCTTGTCGCTGAAGCTTTTTCGGGTCGGTCCAGTAATCATCACCTTCGCAGAGTGCAATGTACTCGCCAAGTGCCCTCGGGAAATTGTGAACAGAACTCCCTCGTATGCCCTTTCTCCACTGATTTTCCTTTTGGTAAATGGGCTTTATGATATCCGGGAACTTCTGTTCGTATTCCCGTATAATCCCTGCGGTTTCATCTGTTGACGCATCATCGTGAATTAGAACTTCAAAAAGAAAATCTGTTTCTTGCATCAAAAAGCCATCTAAGGCTTTTCTAATAAAGTTTTCATGATTGTAGGCAATGCAACAGATACTAACCTTTGGTATATTTTCTTCAGTATTCATTTAATCTCTTTGTTATTATATCTCACCTAATTACCCGTTGCCTGCAGAAGTACGAGCGCAGTTTATCCCCTCAAAGAAAACTCGTTTACGTACAACGCGTTCTGTAGCGCACCGTTAGCAACCATTATAGCTTTCATATCCTTCAACATTTCAATATATGTATATTTGGCCTTATAATTCAAGTCCTTTTCTGTCTTGCTTATATCATACAAGTATGATGCTTGAGATCTTTTTTCCGGCCTATAGACAACTTTTGACCTGTTATCTTCCAGGGAGAAAACCTCCACAATGCCACGGATTTGCTCTTCGAGTGACGTTGCTATGCCGGTTCCTACGTTATAGATTCCTCTTGCGCTTTCACTTTCAATTGCACCGGCTACAATACTAATAAAATCCTTATTGTAGACGACGTCTTTCTTTTGATTTGCATCTCCCCAAATTTCTATATCCTCACCCCGTATTGCTTTTTCAATTAACAACATAAATGCCATATCCTGAACAACCCCGTCAACATAATAGGTTGCTCCAGGCTTAAATCTATAAATGGTCGGAAGTCTCAACACAATGTTTCTAATTCCGTATTCAACGTAGTAGTGTTCTAAGATATCAACTGCGGTGCACTTACTTATGATGTACATTGCATGGTCGCCTTTTAGATTCAAACTCCTTGTTGCATCTGCGGGAATGTTTTCCCCAGAATTCCAGTGCCCGTAAACATCTGAGTGAGATTGAGTAAATATTACCTTTTTAATGTCGTTTTCCCTGCAAAACTCAAGAACGTTTAACGTACCGGTCACATTAACGTCGATGTATGGTTGCGGGTCATAGCCATCCATTCTGGCTGGCATCAACCCTGCAAGTAATATAATGCAATCAATATTTTCCGTAGGCAGTTTTGAAAATTGCTCTTTCTTAGATATATCCAAAGATAAGTAGGAAACATTAGGCAACTTGAAATGATCTGAATCCCGTTCCCGGTTACCCGTTGCATAAACCCTAAAATTGTTTTCGCTGAGATAGTTAGTTAAGTAAGTACCGGTGCCACCAGAAGCACCCATGATGATTACGTTTTTCATTAAGAATAAAGTTAAGAGCTATTATGAATTTTTAAATTGTTTACGTACTGATGCTGCTCGTAATGAAACCTAATGTTTTAACGCATATCTCCTCTAAGTCATTTGCTTAATGAAGATTATCAGACAGATTGAATGAAAGATGCGGTTTTTGCTTAAAAGCGTTTACATAGTTCCAAGAAGGGTTGGATTACGACCTAGCCTATTATTGTAAAAAAAAAACGTATATAATTATCAAGGAAAATAAACTTTAGGAAAGCTGAAATGACTTCAGGGCTGTTGTGGTTGCTGCCTTGGGATCTCGGGATTTGTACATTAATCATAACTGACTTTGAATGTTATTTACAGTGGTCAACTATTTTTTCAGGTAATAATTAGACTCAAGCTCGATTCTTTGGATGATTAATTCTTCGAGAGTTTTATAGTTAATCCATTAATCATGATGTTCTCAATAATTGATTAAACATAATTTATATTATAACTATAAAACCAAATATATATTTAAAATGAACATTGTAGCAAAATCCTACGAAATTGTATAATTATGAGAAATTTTTCTTTTCAACAAAATTGATGTCTTACTTGACAAACCTGCCTAACCATAAAGCCAAACCCTGATAGAAATTCTGAATAACTGGCTTAATATTTATTTATGTTTTGGAGTTGTCAAATTGCATTTAATTAATGACCTAGGATTCATTAAATGCTTTCATTCGGATAGCAAGTTCTTCTATCTTTTCACGACATGCTAATTCAGAAAGCCAGTCTGCGGGAATAGTGTTATATCCATAAATTAAGGCAGCCAGACCGCCAGTCACTGCTGCCGTTGTATCCGTATCGTGGCCGAGGTTTACCGCTTTTAAGGTAGCAACAGCATATGAATTAGTTGTTAGAAGACACCAGATACTTGCTGTTAAAGTATGCAGAACATAGCCCCCGCTTTCAATAACGTCTTCATTCGCGATCGAGATATCGCTGCTAAGTAGTGCATCAAAACGTTGGATCTCACTCAAGTGAATTCCCTTTTGCAACCAGTATTGACGAATTTCTTTTTGTAAGCGGCTATATACGTCAACTTTATCTTCACCATTAATTATTCCTAATGCATACTCCAAATAATAATCACAAGCCATTATCGAGCGAATGTGCCCGTGTGTAAGCGAGGAAACCTGTTGTGTTAACTCAAAGCGTGCATCCCTTTCCAGATCTTTGCTGAGAACAAGCAATGGCAGTATCCTCATCAATGAGCCGTTACCATTGTGCCATTCATCCTTTCCTCCAGCAGATTCTGGAATTGCACCATTCTTGATGTCAGTGATTGCCATTTTCGTTGCGTCACCAACATCAAATACATGCCCGTTCGCCGTCCAATAACCCTGATATAGCCACAAAACAAACTTGTTGGCAAGTTCATTCAAACAAAAAGGCTTGGTCATTGCCTCTGCCAGGCATAACGTCAATGAAGCATCGTCCGAGAAGGAACCTGCGGGCACATCATAAGTCCCGTGCCCCCGCATTCCGGTAACCGGATCCATACGCAAACGCTCACGCGGGCAAAACTCAACGGGTACGCCAAGAGCATCGCCTACTGCGACTCCTAATAAAATGTCTTTGTAAATATCTTTTTTTGGCTGAAGCTTGCGGTCCGTGATAATTCCGGCTAACTGATGATGATCGTCGTTTAATAAATGCATGAGAGAATTAATAAGATAACAATATATGGTTTTTCACACTACGAATATTAAATCTAGCACAAACTTGAAAAACGTCGTATAATGTTTGATTTTCTGTTATTATAATTACGAACCAGACTTGGTAAAACTAGAACAACTATTATGGTTCAGATATTCGATTGATTAGACCTTTTTTTCACCAGGTGTAAGTTATACATAGACTTAAGATAAGCGAATGTCCAGGAAGAAGCCGGAATATTTTGGATTGCA
>JAQBOT010000417.1 GCA_028287885.1 Pedobacter sp. | reverse complement strand
ACAGGTTAAACAGGAATATGGACCTTCGCCTAACGCCCACATTGGTGTTCAGCGACCGTCAGCTCCAGTATGTTTACGCAAACAACCAAAACGATAGTGTAAACAACAACATCACCCAGAAGATCCAATCTACCATGGTTGATTTTCCCTTAAGTCTGAAAATCAAATCGAATAGGAGGAAAAATTACAGAGCTTACCTGGTCGGTGGTCTTAAGTATTCCATGGACATCACATCGGATAAGAAAACCAGCAACGAAGGCAAGTCTGCCATAGATATGGTTATCCAAAACCGCAAAAACTTTGTGTCTTATGAAGCAGGTTTGGGACTGGACCTCTATTTCGAATATTTCAAAATGTCGCCAGAACTTAAATATTCCGCATCTTTCCAGGATATCCTAAAACCAGAAGCAAACAACCCGTTTTCGCAGTCGCTAGACAGACTGATGTTACGCCACGTAACATTTAGTTTGTTTTTTGAATGATGTCTGGGCTAGAATATTCTAGCTTTGCCTAAATTTTTATTGTAATGAATTCTAAAATCGCATTGATCACAGGCGCAACTTCAGGCATTGGGGCTGCATGTGCCGAGATGTTTGCTCAACAGGGTTATAAGTTAATTCTTGTGGGCCGCAGAGCTAATTTACTAGAAGACACCTCAAGCCGCTTGAAAGGGCAGTACGGATTGGAGATACAGACGCTTGTTGCCGATGTACGTGATAAAACAACCCTCAGCGAAGCGCTTGAAGGACTACCTGCAGACTGGAAGAAAGTGGATATTTTAATTAACAATGCAGGATTAAGCCGGGGCCTGGATCCAATCGACAAAGGAGATACCGAGGACTGGGATGCGATGATTGATACGAACGTTAAGGGGCTATTATATGTAACTAAAATCGTTTCAAACTGGATGATTCCTTTCAAAAGCGGGCACATCATTAACATTGGTTCTATAGCAGGCAAAGAGGTTTATCCAAATGGTAATGTATACTGTGCCTCCAAACACGCGGTAGATGCATTAAACCAGGGTATGCGCATTGATTTGTTGCCGTACAACATTAAAGTAACTGCAATAAATCCTGGAATGGTTGAAACAGAATTCTCGCTGGTTCGTTTCAAAGGCGATGAAGAACGCGCGAAAAACGTATATAAAGGCTTTGAGCCTTTGCACGCACAGGATATAGCAGACGCGATTTGGTTCGTGGTATCGCGACCTGCACATGTAAACATCAACGACATGCTAATCATGCCCAGCGCTCAAGCCACAGCTACAATCACCAACAAAAACTAACAAGATTTTAAATTAGATATTATGTTATCAAATACCATTGATCAGGAGATAAAACAAGCGATGCTTGCTAAAAATCAGGCACAACTTAGGGGCCTTCGTGCGATTAAAGCAGCCTTGCTGCTCGCAAGAACCGAAAAGGGAACTTCTGAACAAATCACAGAAGAGACGGAATTGAAAATCCTGCAGAAGTTAATCAAACAACGTAGAGAATCATCAGACATTTATAAGCAACAAGGAAGAGCCGATTTGTCTATAATAGAAGATGAAGAAATTGATGTTATAAATAATTTTCTCCCGAAGCAAATGGAGCGGGAAGAAGTAGAAGCGGTGATTAGCCAGATCATTTCAGAAACAGGCTCGAGTTCTGTTAAGGATATGGGAAAAGTAATGGGACTTGCGAATAAACAATTGGCTGGAAAAGCCGATGGGAAGCTGATTGCCGAGGTTGTGAAATCACAATTGGCATAAATTGTGCTCCATAATTTTCGCAAAAAAAATTGATAAAAAAGCAACATAATGCCTGTATTTAACATTTGACTCCTAACTTAGTAGCAGGTCTTAAGGAAGATCATACTTGATTCGGGTTATAGATTTAAGCTTTAAATATATTTAAGGTGACTGATCTTCCTAAAATTCAACGAAATAGAAAAATACATACATACTGATGAGATACGAAGTAATAGAAGAAAGTGGGTTTAAATATGTAGAGGCAGGCAAAGGAGAAACCCTTGTATTACTTCATGGTTTGATGGGCGAGTTGAGCAATTGGGAAGCTACCATTGACTATTTTAAAGATCGCTATCATATCATAGTACCTATATTGCCTATTTATGAACTTCCGATATTAACGCTTGGTGTAAAAAGCCTATCTAAATACGTTTATAAGTTTGTGAAGTTCAAAAAACTGAGTCAAGTTGTGCTGATTGGTAATTCGCTTGGTGGTCATGTTGGCCTTGCGTTTACTGTAGCACACCAGGCTTATGTAAAAGCCCTTGTTTTAACAGGCAGTTCAGGCCTGTATGAAAATGCATTTGGGGGGTCCTTTCCAAGGCGAGAAAGTTATGATTACATCAGAGAGAAAGTAGCATATACGTTTTATGATCCAGAAGTAGCAACAAAGGAGTTGGTAGACGAGGTATTCAAATCGGTAAATGACCGTTCAAGAGTTATCCGGATATTAGCTTTAGCAAAGTCTGCGATTCGTCACAATATGTCTAAAGAAATCCCTAGAATCACTATTCCCGTATCTTTAATATGGGGAAGACAAGATAAAGTAACTCCTCCTGAAGTGGCAACCGAATTTCACCAGTTGTTGCCAAATTCAGAACTAAACTGGGTAGATAAATGCGGTCATGCGCCGATGATGGAGCGTCCCGAAGAATTTAATGCATTTCTGGAAACATTCTTAAACAGAATTTTATTAAAATAAATGGTAGCATCTGAACTCATATCAAATTCTATAGCTCCACTCAAAACCTCCGATTCGGTTCAGAAGGCGATGGACAGGATGAATGAGTTCAAACTGTTCCACCTGCCCATCGTAAATGAGAGCCAATTTTTAGGTTTGCTTGATGAGGATGATCTGCTTGAAGTGCGGGATACCGAAGCTCCTATTGGCAGCTTATCGCTTAAAGTATTAAATCCCTTTGTATTTCAGGATGCGCATGTATATGATGTGATCCGCTTGTTTAACCAGTTGCAGTTATCTATGGTGCCTGTGCTGGATTACAAGAAAAACTATTTGGGTATGATCTCCATACACAGCTTGTTGGAATATGCATCTGAAATATTTGCTGTCAAGGAGCCGGGTGGTATCATTGTTCTGGAAATTAGCAATAGAAACAACTCTTTGTCGCACATGGCCCAGATCGTTGAAGGAGACAACGCTCAGATTTTATCTTCCTATGTACAGGCTTATCCAGATTCAACAAAACTCGAAGTTACACTCAAAATAAATAAGACAGAGATATCCGGGATCCGTGCTTCTTTTGAGCGATATGATTACGAAGTTAAAGCGGTATTTAACA
Source organism: Pedobacter sp. (assembly GCA_028287885.1). Classification (GTDB taxonomy): domain Bacteria; phylum Bacteroidota; class Bacteroidia; order Sphingobacteriales; family Sphingobacteriaceae; genus Pedobacter. Next base: position 1,612 of record JAQBOT010000417.1, on the reverse strand, counting down.
GTACGGAAGCAGACGACGGCACTGCAGACAGATACAATTCTTTGATGAACTATTTAAACGTTTAACGGTCTAGATGAGAATTGCAATCTACGGAAGAGAATTTAATAATACGGTTTTACCCTATGTACAAGAGGTTTTTGATGCGCTGGCATTCTACAAGATTGAAACCTTAATTTATAAAAAGTACAACGACTTCATTCAGGATAAAGTCAAACTAAGTCAAGACATTAAAACTTTCGCGAACAATACCGAGCTTGTCGGCCAAACTGATGTTTTAGTGAGTCTTGGCGGGGATGGAACCCTGCTAGATACCGTTGCGTTGGTTTGTGATTCCGGTATTCCGGTAATCGGAATAAACTTCGGCCGTTTGGGGTTTCTTGCTAGTATCAATAAAGACGAGATCAAGAATGCCATCCAGGCATTACTAAATAAGCAATATACTTTAGATAAAAGGAGCTTGTTGAGTTTACGCTCAAAGGATCCCTTGTTCGGTGAAGAAAACTTTGCACTGAACGATGTGACCATTCATCGTCGTGATATTTCAGCAATGATGATTATTCATGCTTTCATAAACGATGAATTCATTAACTCTTATTGGGCAGATGGACTACTTATTGCTACGCCTACAGGTTCTACGGCATACTCTTTGAGCTGCGGTGGTCCGATCATTTTGCCAACAGCACAAAACTTTGTTATCACACCAATTGCGCCGCATAATTTAAATGTAAGGCCGCTGATTGTGCCGGATGATGCCATTCTAACATTCAAGGTTGAAGCAAGAAGTGCAAAATTCCTGGTGTCTTGCGATTCCAGGACAGCAACGGTCGACCGATCTGTTAAAATAAAGCTAAAGAAGGCGGATTTTAACTTGAACTTGATCCGACTGAACGATGAAACTTACTTAACGACGTTAAGGAATAAATTACTTTGGGGCATAGACACGCGAAATTATTAAGATGAAGTTTACAAAGAGAACGCTCCGAATTTGTTTTGGATTGCTATTGACTAGTATAACACTACATGCCCAGACTTGGGAGGTTGGCGGAAGCATTGGCGCTTCCGGGTACATGGGTGATTTAAACCCAAATAAACCACTGAAATTTAGCGGCCTTGCCGCCGGGGTTTTTGTGAAAGCCAATTTTGATCCTTATTGGGGATTAGGCCTTCACCTTACCCATGGACAAATTACAGAGAATGATGCCAAGTCGAGCAACGAACAGTTTAGACAGAGAAATCTGAATTTTGATACCCAATTGGAGGAAGCGGCCCTGCAAGTTGACTTTAATTTCCTGGATTACTTTTCAGGAGGTGGAAGAAAGAATTTTACTCCATACATCTTCAGCGGTCTTGCTGGAGTTATATTCAAGCCTACCGCAACGTACGTGAGACCTTCAGCTGCAAATGATGGTACAGGTCAAGCCGTTACCTACCCAACCTATCAGTACCAAACGGAAGATCAGCAATACAGGTACAGAACCTATACGATTAGCATTCCATATGGAGCGGGTGTTCGCTACCATTTGACGCAGAATTGGAGTTTGATGTCTGAACTAGGGTACCGACTTGCGTTTACAGATTATTTGGATGATGTGAGCACAACATACCCTTCACT
>JAQBOT010000414.1 GCA_028287885.1 Pedobacter sp. | reverse complement strand
GTGTTGAAGATGAAACCTATGCTTGTGGTACTGGGGTAACTGCTGTTGCGATTTCTATGGCTAAACAGGAAAACCAAACCGGCCATCATGTTAAGCCAATCAAAGTACTGGGGGGAAACCTGCGTGTAGAATTTGATTATAACGGCAAGCTGTTCAACAATGTGTTTTTATGCGGCCCTGCTCAACTCGTTTTCACAGGCAACATTAACGTCTAACTACCTTCTGCGATATGCGCGGCTAAACCGATCTTGATTTCTCCAAAGCTGTAATCCCGGCCCAGGTGCTCGCGGATCGGATTCATTTGCAGTGTCTTCAATTCTTTAATTGCAGATAGTATTTTACTTAGCTTACGGTTGTCGATAATGCCGTTGGGAGAAATCTCCTGTATGGCAATAAAGTGCGCCAAATGCGCCTCAACAGTTCCGACAACAAGCTTCCGTTCTTTTGCAATTTCTGCGATAGACTTGCCCTCCTTATGCAATTGCAGGGACAGGTCCTTTGTATCTACCTTCAAAGACTTTTCTTTCCCAGACGCTTTCGACTTCGTTGCCTTCGTTTTCTTGGCATTAAAGTCCAGTGCATTCGGCATCGCAAAGACCTTTTGCAACTGAAACTCACGCTCAGCTGCATTCAAAAGCTTGTTCACGTCATCCTTACTAAAGTCCTTTCCCTCAATTGTGGCGCGCAATAAAGCTGTAGCTTTTCGGATCGACTTGAACTGCTCATAAAACAAAGCTTCCATCTCAAGCAGCTCAGTTAAGTACGCCACCACCTGCTTATCCTGCTTCACCAGCTCCATGCGTTCAAAGATGTTCTTAGACATCTTTTGCAATATCGGATTGAAGTAGTTTTCTGCAGCCGCGGTACGTTCCAAGAGTAAATTTAACCCTTCCGGGGTTTTATCCTGGTAAAGTCGAACAATCTGGGACATAAACTTATTCGCATTTCCTTTCAGTTCGGTTAAGTCTTTCAGAAGCAATTGTGCCCATTTGTAATGTTTCTGCTTGGCAGACTTACTCATGTCCTTGGTATAAGAATGCACATGTTCATAAACAAAGTTATCAAGCGCGGAGAGGTCAAAGCATTTGAGTAGATAGTTCCTTAAAAAATGCTCACTTTCTGCCTTTATCTGCTCACCAAGTACCTGATGTTCTTGTTTGCGACTGGAGAAAAGCGACACATTTGGATCTTGCCTGATCCCAGATCCAGATATTAAAGATGTTAGAACGAGTCCATCAAGGGACCGCAACCTCGACAAAGCCACATAGATCTGACCAGGCGCGAAAGCATTGCCAATGTCGATAATCGCCTTATCGAAGGTTAAACCTTGACTTTTGTGTACGGTAATCGCCCAAGCCAGTTTAACTGGGTACTGTGTAAACTTGCCAACGACGTCTTCCTTGATCTCGTTGGTGACTTTATCGGTTGTGTACTTAATGTTTTTCCAAGTGAACTTTTCCAGCTTGATCTTGTCTTTAATCCCTTCAGTTTGCACCTCGATGCTGTCCTTCCGCAGATCCGTAACCGTAGCAATCTTCCCATTAAAGAATCTTTTCTCCGGCGTCGTATCGTTTTTTATAAACATCACCTGTGCACCAACTTTCAGCTGAAGTACATGTTCTGCCGGATAAGAAGATTCCGAAAACTCGTCCTCAATCTCACACTTGTAAGACCATGTAGTTGCTTTAAGCGCTTCCAAACTGCTTTTATTCAAAGCATCAGCTTTCTGGTTGTGTGTTGTAAGGGTGATGTATTTGTCCTTCAGATCTGGCTGGAAGTCTTCCTTATAAAACCGCTTCAGTAATGCTAAATCATCTTGAGTTACCGCATTATTCCTTAAATTGTTCAGTAGCTTAATAAATACTTCGTCCGACTGCCGATATATCTTCTCCAATTCAATATATACCGGGGGATGCTGTTGCAGCACGAGTGCATCGAAAAAGAATGCACTCTTATAAAATTCACCAAGCAACTGCCACTCGTTCGATTTTACAACGGGTGGAAGCTGGTGCAAATCACCTATAAACAATACCTGCACGCCCCCAAAGGTTTCATTGTTTTTCCGGATATAGCGAAGCACCATGTCTATGGCATCCAACAGATCTGAGCGTAGCATACTCACCTCGTCAATAATCAGCAGTTCCAAATCAAGGAAGATCTTCCTCTTGGTCGAGTTCATCTGCAAATGGCGAATGATGGTTTTTGGCGTATTGTATTGCTGATTGAAATGGCTATCGCCAGATGATGGTTGCTTTGGAAGATAGGTTCCAAAAGGCAATTGAAAAAGAGAGTGTATGGTTACACCTGCCGCGTTGATTGCAGCAATGCCAGTCGGCGCAACGATTACCGCCTTCTTATGGGTCTGATTGATTAAGTTCCTTAGAAAGGTTGTCTTCCCTGTTCCTGCTTTTCCGGTAAGAAAAATGTGCCTGGAGGTATAGTTTATAAATTTCGCAGCAAGTTCCGCAGGATTAATTTCAGACATACACAAATTTACGGAACAAAATTGATCGGGGCTGTATTCATACTCAAATGATCATCAAAAATTAACTACAATTACAGCATTTAGCAGCTTAAGAAATTATCTAGCTTTTAGCTTGAGTGACAAACCGGAAAAGCCTTATCGGCCACCTCCCTTTTATGCGCTAAGTTTTAGTCGGTCATCGATGTGCCCGAACTTCAATCCGCTAACGCATACCGGAGATTTGCAATTGCAAATCCAACGTTCTCTAATGCGTCGACCCTTACAGTAATCTCTATAAAAACGATCGGCACGTCCGACTCAACTGCGATCAGCCTTGCACCAGAAGGCGAGCTAATCGTCTGTTCTACGAAAAAAATACCGGGATCACGGTACGTTGGACTTTCATGATATGCTACTGAAACCTCAAAGTCCTTACCAATGGCATTTGGTGCAATTTCAAACCCAAAAGCTTTTACGCGTTTGTTGAAGCTAAATGCAATATAAGTCTCCGGGATTACCTTAGTTACAGGCCGTGCCAGAGGAAACAACACGATCGGGTGTTCATATTCTGTGTACGGAAGATAGTTCCAGTGCGTCCACCAACCATTTGTACCATGACTTAACTTTTGAAATCCGGAACCATTGAATTCAGGATCTACTGTAAGTACAAGGTCATTGTTTCTTACTGTGCCAACAACGTCACCATCTTTCAGATAAGAGAAGTCTAGCTTTTTTGTTTGCCGCAGGTAATCCGCGCAAACCGTGTCGACTAGTTTAACCTTCACATCTGGATAATACATCCCCTTGCGCACAACAGCACCTGGAAGCTTTCGGATCGGAAGGATACTATCCGACATGTCAGTTCCAATAAACGGATACACAACACGAGAGGTACTCGCAGCTTTGTTTTCTGAAAGATCCTTGATGTTTTCTGCATTTTTCTCACAGGCGGAGAACGTCAAAGCCATTGCCGCGATGAACAATGATGGTAGGCGAAATGCTTTCATAGTTGTATTTTAAATTCTACTGAAAAAGGTTCAGTTAACTAATTCATATCTCAGGTTTGCAATCGCAAATCCGTTCCCTGGATAAGGATCATCCTCCTTAATCTCAATGTTTATATAACTAAACGGCTCTTCAGACTTAACAGCAATCAGCCTTGCACCAGATGGCGAACTAATCGTTTGCTCCACGTAAAATAGTTCCGGAGCACGGTACGTTCCAAGGTCATTATAAGTTGCTATGACTTCAATGTCCTCTCCAGTGGTATTCGGTGCAATTTCAAAACCAAAGGTTTTTACACTACTATTTAACGATATGCTTATGCTATTCACCGGATAATGCGAAGCGGCTCGACGATTGACAGCAAATAACACATCGGGGAATTCAGCTTCTGTGTATGGACTATAGTTCCAGTGCGTCCACCAACCCGCCGAACCAGTACTCAACTTCAAAAATCCGTCATTAAAGAAGTCAGGGTCCCCGATCAAAGTATTATCAGCACTTTTGACTACGTAAGTAACTGAGCCGTCTTTTATGGAACTAAGGTCGAACTTCTTTGTCCCGTTCAGGTACTCTGCGCAAACCGTGTCGATTAGTTGAACTTTAATTTCAGGATAAAGCCATCCTTTCGATAAAACTGCCTTCGGAAGTTTTCGTCTTGGAAGAATATTATTTGAAATATCAGTTCCAATTAGTGGATATACCACTCCGGAGATACTAGCAGCTTTCTTTTCTGAAAGATTCTCTAAGTTTTCTGCTGATTTCTCACATGCTGAGAACGTCAAAGCTATAGCCGCGACGAACAATGATTGTAGGTGAAAGCTTTTCATGACTTATTAATTTAGACAACTATAACACAGTTAATTAACGCTCTATCGGCGATTTGTGTTCAGCGTAAATGATTACAGTAGTATCTGATTTGCCGCCGCTTTAATACGCCAACCTGATGTTGGCGATTGCAAATCCTTTATCGCGAAATGGTACATCTCCATGAAGCTCGATATTAACATAAGTAAACGCATAGTTGCACTTAACAGCAATCAGCCTTGCACCAGAAGGCGAACTAATTGTCTGGCGTACCACAAAATCATTGGGATGCCGATATGATCCATTAAATTGATAAGAAACCACGAGTTCCATATCCTTTCCTGTGGTATTTGGTGCAATTTCAAAGCCGAAAGTTTTTACGGGATTCCTTAAGTTAATGCTCATCGTATTAAGGGGAAACAACTCTGCACCACTTCTATTCAGCGCAAATAGCACAACAGGGCTTTCAGACTCTGTGTATGGACTATAGTTCCAGTGCGTCCACCACCCGTTCGGACCATGACTTAACTTTTTAAATCGACCCGAGGAAAAGTCGGGGTCCGTAGATATAAGATTACCGGTTTTCATAATCCTGGTAGTAACAGAGCCTTCTGCCAAATAGCTAAGGTCGAATTTTTCTGTCCCATTGAGGTAGTCTGCGCATACGGTGTCAAATACCTGAACTGCAAACTCATAATCCTCATTTACATTCGTTGTTAACACTGAGTTTGGAAGTTCTCTCTTCGGAAGTATGTTATTCGACGTGTCTGCTCCAACAAGTGGATAGACCACCTCGGGGATAGCAGCCGCCTCTACTTCGGAAACATTCTTAACGTTTTCCAGGTTTTTTTCACAAGCGGCGTAGGTTAAAGCCAATGCCGCAACGATCAACGATTTCAGGCGAAGTCTTTTCATGACTTATCGATTTAAACAACTATAACTCGTTTAATTCGCGAGCCTAATATTTGCGATTGCAAATCCTTTATCCTGAAACGGAATGTCGCCACGAACCTCGATAGATATATAGGCAAACCCCACGTTAGACGTAACAGCAATCAGCCTTGCACCAGAAGGGGAGCTAATGGTCTGGCTTACCTCAAACAGGGACGGCCAACGGTAGTCTGCACCAAAATTTTTATAGAGAACTCTAACTTCCATATCCTTTCCTGTGGTATTTGGTGCAATTTCAAAGCCGAAGGTTTTTACTTCCTTCCTTAACGCAATGCTCATGGTATTCGTCGGAACGACCTCTGCTGAAAATCGACCGGTCGGAAGCAGCACAATGGGGTTTTCAGATTCTGTGTATGGACTATAGTTCCAGTGCGTCCACCACCCATTCGGACCATGACTTAACTTCTTGAATACAATCTCCTTAAAGTCGGGGTCCGTATCAATAGCATTACCCTTTACTCTGATCAAGTTAGTAACTGAGCCTTCTACCAGATTGCTAAGGTCAAACTTTTGTGTTCCATTGAGGTATTCGGCGCAAACAGTGTCGATTACCTGAACTTTAAGGTTTGGATATTCCTCACCTAGCGATCCATACTTAAACACTGCGTTTGGAAGGTTTCTCCTTGGAAGTACGTTATTTGACGTGTCTGTTCCAACAAGTGGATATACCACCTCAGAGATAGCTGCAGCCGCTTTTACTTCTGAAACATTCTTCAGGTCTTCTACGTTTTTTTCGCAAGCGGAGAAGGTCAAAGCCAATGCCGCAACAAGTAACGATTTCAGGCGAAATCTTTTCATAGCCCTTGGTTTAAATTTAGGTTATCCCCTAAAGTTAAGCCATTGGTAAACAACTATTTACTATATTTTTACTCTGGGTATAAACGTGTATTTGCCAGATATTTTCGGTGCAGTATTTGTGAAGATTTGGGAAGCATTGAACTCAGAAGGCTAAAATCAGTAGGGACATTGAATTTTAGTTCACCAAAAGCTTGTAGCCTTTTCCATGGACATTAAGAATCTCTACTTTCGGGTCTTCTCGAAGATACTTCCGCAGCTTACTTAAGAAAACATCCATGCTGCGGCCATTGAAATAGTTATCGTCATGCCAAATGCTCAGCAGCGCTTCTTCCCGGGTCAGTACAGAATTCTTGTTCTTACAAAGGAGTTGAAGTAACTCTGCCTCTTTTGTAGAAAGCTTTTGATTTTGCCCTTTAAACTGGATCATTTGGGTAGTCACATCAAACGTATAATCACCGATTTCAAACAAGGTTTGTTGAGGCCCGACAGGTTCAGGTTCCTTTATGGATACGCGCTTTAGCAAGGCATTAATCCTCATTAACAACTCTTCGATGCGAAAGGGCTTGGTGATGTAGTCGTCGCCACCCAGGTCGTATGCCGAAGCTTTATCTTCCATCATGGCCTTTGCCGTTGCAAAGATAATTGGCACATTCTGGTTTATTTTTCTGATTTCCTTACCCAATGTAAAACCATCCTTCTTCGGCATCATCACGTCCAGGATACAAAGGTCAAATTGCTGCTTATTGAAAGCGCGTAAGCCCTCATCGCCGTCCGTACTCAGGACCACATCAAACTTACCTTTCAATTGCAGGTAGTCCTGCAACAGCAAACCCAGGTTCGGATCATCTTCAACCAAAAGAATTCTTTTCATTTGTGTAGGGGTAAAGTAATTATAAACACTGTTCCTTTATCTTTCTCGCTTTGCACCTTAATTGTTCCATTCATCTGAGTAACGATATCCTGAACGTAGTTCAGGCCAAGCCCGAAACCTTTTACATCGTGGAGGTTGCCGGTAGGCACCCGATAGAACTGGTCGAAAATCCGCTTGGTATGATCTTTAGTCATCCCGATGCCCTGGTCAGCGACTTCAATGATCAAGGATTTAGCTGTGTTCCGCGTACTGATCATTATTTTCGGTACGTCCTGGCTATATTTATTTGCATTATCTATCAAGTTAAATATCATGTTAGACAAATGCAGTTCGTCACCTAAAATGATACAGTCTGTTGCATTTAAATCCAGGGTAACCTCGGCATCTTTTTTCTGAAGCTGTAAACTCATACTGTCTGCCACAACCACGATGAGATCATTCATATCTACTTCGTTGCGCTCCAGTTGTAACTCTTTCTTTTCCAAACGTGCGATGCTTAACACACGCTCAATGTGATTCCCAAGTCGGACATTCTCATCGTATATGATCCCTGCAAGGCGCTTAATTCTACTCTTATCTTCTACAACTTCCGGATCTTTTAAGGCTTCACTGGCAATCATGATGGTTGCTACAGGAGTCTTAAACTCGTGAGTCATGTTGTTGATGAAGTCACTTTTCATTTCCGAGATCTTCTTTTGCTTTAATATGGTAAAAAGCGTATAAGAGAAGATAAAGATCAAAACCAGCAGCAAGACGGCAGACGAAGCCATGTTGGCGCTCATGTTACCAAATATCGCCGCATTCTTTTCGGGGAAGCTAAGATAAAGCATACCCGGATCCCGGATTATATCATTGAACAACGTGGTTTTAAAAGTGTTTGATGGCAAGACCTCTGAAATCGGATTGGAGGCTTTACTATAAAGGATGGAATCGCGGTTGGCCAACTTCACCCAAAAATCATAGTTCAGCGTGATGTTCTTATTTAAAAGTTCTTTTTTTATAAGCGTGTCGAGCACGTCTTTGGAGATCCGCTGTGTTAAAGGCTCGTTCACGTTGTGCATTTCCTTGGCCGCCTCTTCCACCACATTAACATCTGCCGTATTATACAAGCCCAGGGTATCTGATTCCAGCTGTTTTAACGCCTGCTGGTACCTGCGTTCGGCAAGTGCATCCTCGCTTTTAAACTTCGCCAGCAAGGCACCATCAACACTGGCCAGAGATATTTTATAAGGCCGGCCATCAACCTTGCTGTAAGCCAGGTAACGGATGCTATCAGGTAGCTTGCTCGGCCGCATCGTAAAAGTTTTTGCAGACTCAGGCTTAAATGATTTGCGCATATTGCCTCCAACCATATTAAAATCGGCATCTAGACCAATGTTAACATCATAATTCAAAGGTGTTTTTGCCTGATCCCCCAAGGCTACGTATTCCGTCTCCGAAACAATTGACGGATATAAAAATTCCGCACGAATAACACTATCCTGAAAGTTTAGGTCGTCTATGATTCTTTTCTGCTGCGCCAGGTGGCGACGGCGTTCATCTTTAATCTGTTGTTCTTTAAGATTAGCAATGGCCTGAATTTGATTACTGCGGTCCTTCAATCGCTGGTTACGCCACTCAAAATCTTTTTTGTTGTAGTGTTTGTATGCGTAACGGCGCTGTACCTTGCTCACCACAGCACTGAGTGCCTGATTAACATTCTGCTCGAACAGTTGAGAGTTTAGGTTATACGCCTGCTTGATGTAATACAATTGCATTACAACAACACCCAATAACGCGATGGTCATCAAGGCCGTAATTAACCAAAAACTTCTTTTCTTCATGTGATTACTCAAAAATACCAAAGGCCGGACAGAATGTCTTTATTTTAACACTTTTTAACAGCTAACCTCGTTATTCTAAGCTAATATCAACCTGACAAGGTTCAACCTACAGCTGCAATCTGTGACAAGTGCCTCTCCTACTTAATACGGCGATATTTCAAAAAAGGAAGCTTGTCTGTAAACTTATTGGCAGCTGCCGGATTCCAGTACACCATGGGCGCAGCCTACCCTGAAAACAGGCTCATCACGCACACAACTTACAAACACCTTAGACACGCCCAGCGTGGGTTTCATGTGTGTTTGATGTGTGTTTGATGTGCGTTTGATCTGTCTGTTAGAAAAACCCGTTTCTTCATGAATCCCGATCTTTCCGTATCCTGAATAACTCAAATAACTTACAAAATCCAGCGCCTAAAAAAAGAGGTTGTCCATCGTTCATCGATGTTACAACCTCTTTTAATTATTAAATATATTTTACCTAGAAAGGAAGATCATCATCTTCGCCTGGCTTGTTGCTCAAATCAACAGGTGGAGCATAGTCCGGAGTTGAAGCGCCGCCTGGGCTATTGCTTAATGTATTGATCCTCCAAACAACCATACTATTGAAATAGGATACCTTTCCAGTTTTGTCTGTCCAGGGACGGCCACGAAGGTTAAATGAAACTTCAACATCATCTCCAACTTTTAAACTATCAAACAAGGAGGTTTTGTCTTGTAAAGCTTCGAACCTTATGTATTCAGGGTAAGTGGGATTTTCTGCGTATTCTATGATTAGATCGCGTTTTTTGAAAGTTTCACTCACCTGTTGTAATGCCCCAATTTCGTGCACTTTTCCTTTTATTTCCATAACAACTATGCTAAATTTCTACTTAGAAGTTCAAATCTCTATATTTTAATTGATAACTTAGCAGAATAAATTATGCAAGTTTTCCACAGCAAAAGCAAGGTTATCATAACCTGTAATAAACGCCTTTCCAGCTATCTAGCAGCTGAAGTTTTAGAATTAGGTTACACCATTGAAAGAGATTTTCCGACAGGCGTAGAACTAAATATTACCTTATCAGAATGTATCAAGCTAAACCTAAACTTACGGTGTGCAAGTCAGATCCTCTATTGTTTAAAAAGCTTTAAAATAAACAGTCCGGAAGAGCTTTACCGTGAGGTGGTCGATATGCCTTGGGAAGATCTAATCGACTTTTCAGGTTATTTTTCTGTGACTTCCAATGTCGACAACGAAACCATTACGACACCTCTTTTTACAAATCTAAAAGTAAAGGATGCCATTGTAGACCGCATTAAGGATAAGAAAGGGATTCGCCCTAACTCTGGTTCTGACGCGAACAAGGCAGTCGTACACTTATATTGGAAAGACGAGGAAGCCGACATATTCCTTGATACATCCGGAGAAACGCTGGCCAAGCATGGCTACCGTAAAATTCCTGGTAAAGCACCGATGCTTGAGGCACTTGCTGCCGGAGTGATCATGAGTACAACCTGGGATCAAAAATCTCCTTTTGTTAACCCGATGTGTGGTTCAGGAACCTTAGCTATTGAAGCTGCTTTAATTGCTACAAACCGTAGACCCGGACTATATCGTATGAATTACGGTTTTATGCATATCATCGGATATGACGAAGAAGTGTTTTTTGCTGAACGTCGGATCCTTAAAGAACAGGTTGTAAAAAACCTCGACCTACAGATCATCGCTTCAGATATTTCTGAAGACGCCGTTGAAGTGAGTCGCAGAAATGCGAAGACTGCAGGTGTTGATGGGATCATTACTTTCCAGGTTTGCGATTTCGCAGACACGGAAGTCCCTCAAGATGCGGGTGGTGTAGTTGTGTTTAATCCGGAATATGGCGAGCGTTTAGGTGTTCATTCTCAATTGGAACTTACTTATAAACGTATCGGTGATTTCATGAAGCAGCAATGCAAGGGTTACACAGGATATATTTTTACAGGAAACCCAGATCTTGCTAAAAAGATCGGACTCAAAGCATCGCGCAAACTTGAGTTTTACAACGGAAAACTGGATTGCCGAATGCTTGAGTATGAATTGTATACTGGAACACGCAGGCCTGAAGGCGAGCGTCCAGTAAAGAATGAGCCCGCTTAAATTTCTTCGATAATCTGAAAACCCCAGGCAGGAAGTGTAATTGATGCCTGCTTGGCTAAACTTTCGTTGGAAAGTAGGGCTTTGCCTTTGGCATGCGGGTAAGTAAAGGTTTTAGCCGCCGCTGAATAGTTGAAATAGTAGTGAATGCGCTTTCCACGCTGGTTCATGCCTGTCTTGGTGATTAGCGGAAACTGCAAAGCCTGATCTACTCCCCAAAGACCAGCACCTTTCAGGGCATTCTCAAGGATCTTACCTGATAGCGCGCTATTTGTGCCAAATCCAATATACGTTGCAGTCCCCTTACCATACTTATTTTCCGTTACGGCTGCATACTTGCCCCAGGCTGGGTGGTTATAGTAAGCGAGAACCTTCGCTGTTGTC
>JAQBOT010000398.1 GCA_028287885.1 Pedobacter sp. | reverse complement strand
GTTTTAAAGGCTACACAAAAAAGTATAGATCAATTGGCACAGATTCTTGGTGCAAATGGAAAATTATATTTCGGAAATGATGATGGGAAATTCTGGACTGACCTGATAAAACCGGTGCCAAGGCCACCTGCAGACTCAAAAGCCTTGCAGCATGTTGTCGAATATTCCCGTAAAAACGGCGAGTTGTTAATCGGTTCTGTCCGGAGTATCCCAAATTCAAGATGGTTGATCCTTGTTGAAATTTCAGGATCTGCCGTAATGGAGCCAGCACATCTTTTTCTTAAGTGGGTCATCATTATCGGGATAATCCTGGTGATTGTTGGCAGCCTGGGTGGTTGGATGATGAGCCGCAACATTACCGATCCGCTTCATGAATTAACCGAAGCGGCTTCCGCTATTGCCGAAGGGAACTACGCATCGATGGTTGACATTAACCGGGAGGATGAGTTGGGTAAACTGGCAAAATCTTTTAATATCATGGCCATTCAGGTGCGGAACGCTCAATTGGACCTGGAAAAGAAAGTTCAGGAAAGAACACGGGAGCTGGAATCGGCCAAGATTGATATCAGTGATCAGAAAGCGAATGAAAAAAGGAAGGATGAGTTCATCAGCATTGCAAGCCATGAATTGAAGACTCCACTTACCACTATTAAGGCCTTCTTTCAGCTGGCAAAACGAGAAATCAACCCAGAGTTTAAATCGTATGGATTTATCAGTAAAGCCGGAAGGCAGCTAAACAGAATGGAGCGGCTTATAGAAGATTTACTTGATGTATCTAAAATTAATTCTGGCAAGATGCAATACAATCTGGAGCAGTTTGAGTTTAGCGAAATCCTGCGGGAAGCCGTAGACAGTGTACAGGAAATATCTCCTACACACCAACTTGTAATAGAACGCTCTCCATCTGTATTGTTTAACGGAGATCGTCATCGTTTGGAACAAGTCATTATCAACCTGCTGAATAATGCTGTGAAGTACTCGCCCGATGCAAACAAAGTGATTGTAGATGCCGAATTGAAGGGCAACAATCTAATTGTTACCATCAAAGATTTTGGAATAGGCGTTTCTGATGAGCACATAGAGGCATTGTTTGAACGGTTTTACCGGGTTGATACAGAGCACCGTTTTCAGGGCTTAGGACTGGGTCTATTTATCTCTTCTGATATCATTAAACGCCATGGTGGAAAGATATGGGCGGAGAGTGTTGAGGGTTCGGGTTCGGTATTTGCATTCGAACTGCCAGTTTTAACAAAGGCCGAGTTGAACCCTTTTTCGAATATCTTAGCTTAGAAAACCCTTATAATATGTCTTTATCACCAAATATCTACGTCGAAAACGTACAAACATCAATTGAATTCTATCAGCAACTCGGTTTTTCCGTTGTGATGGTCGTGCCTGAAGATGGCGTAAATCCAGTCTGGGCAATGATGCAGCGTGAAGAGGTTACGATCATGTTTGAGTCCTTTAGCAACATCGAAGGCCGCCTTCCACAGATCAAAAGAACTTCTGGCGGTTCTTTGCTTTTTTACGTAAAGGTTAAAGATGTTGAACAGTATTTTGAAAGCATAAAAGCGAAGGTGAATGTGATCCATCCTTTGCAAAAGACCTTTTATGGTGCTACCGAGTTTTCTATTGAAGACTGTAATGGTTTTGTGATCACCTTTGCCGATTAATTACACGGTACTGATCCAATAAGCAACCGCCAAATTATTCTACAGCAACCTCCGACTTCTCCAGTTTATTATTTTCGGGAACAACGCAACTGTTTAAATGATTGCGTACCTTACTGTTATGTTTAAAGATACGAAAGCATTTAGCGGTTTCTCCGTAGATGATTTGCAGCAAGCAAAAGACTTCTATGCTCAGGTACTGGGTTTGAACCTGACCGAAAGTACAGATATGCCGGGCTTGTTAACCCTGCATATCTCCGGTGGAACTAACATCATTGTTTATGTAAAGCCAAATCACGTTCCGGCGACATTTACAATCTTAAACTTTCCTGTTCCCGATATTGATTCGGCGGTTCAGTCATTAACGGGTTTGGGCGTTCAATTTGAACACTACGATTTTGATAATTTCAAAACAGATCCAGATGGTGTATTTAGGGCTGGAGGCCCGCTGATTGCCTGGTTTAAAGATCCGGCCGGGAATATTCTTTCTGTGATTGAGCAGAAAGAAAGTTGATAACTATCTAAATCTCTAGAATGAAGATAACCGAGCTTATTGCCCTGCACCTTATAGAAGCCCACGAAGGAAGCAATTGGACTGAAGTGGATGTCAGGTCCTCCTTAGAAGATGTCTCTTTAAAAGAAGCCACAATGCGCACCAAAGCTTCTCCTAATTCCATCGCTTCCATAGTTCAACACCTTACATACTGGAACCGTGTCATGGTAAAACGCATCAACGGAATAGTGGTGGCTGATAATGGGAGCAACGGATTTTCTGGGCCTGTGCTACATGATGATGAAGACTGGAGCCGCCTAAAAGACGATAACATCCTTTCTGCGCATGAGTTGGCGAATGCGATTATGAATTTCAACGAAGACGCATTAGAATTGCCCATTCTTCCAGAGCATGCTTCAGCATATAAAAATCTTCAAGGTAGCGTAGAGCACGTTTATTACCATCTTGGTCAAATTGTAATATTGAAGCAGTTGATCAGAGCTGAACGTCTGGAATTCAATTACCTGTAAGACAAAACACGGTACAATAAAGAAAGCCTTGGGTTTTTCTACTCATAAAAAGACCCCCAAAAAGCGTCTAGCTTTTTGGGGGTCTTTCCACTTTTTGGGGGCATTGCAATCTGTAGCCTTTTAATTGTGAATTCGCGTGCTAATTATTTAGCTGGTTCTTCTTTAATACTCACTGCAACGCCACCACCGGCAGCCATTTGTTGCTTAAGAACAGTTTTAGAATTTACCTTTATTTTTCTTATCGCATAGCTTTGGGGGTTCTTATCATAGCTTGCATTCTTGCCATCTGCATAAACGGTAGCTGTATAACTCTTTCCTTTCGGCAGATAACCAAAAGTGATCGTTGCAACACGAGGGTTTTCGTCTGTTATTGCTCCGATATACCACTCATTCTTGTTTTTAGCTTTCCTTGCGATGGTGATGTAATCTCCAGGCTCAGCCTCAAGTATCTTTGTTTCATCCCAGTCAACTGCCACATCTTTTATAAACTGAAAGGCATCCATAAACTTATTGTAAGTTTCAGGTAAGTCTGCCGCCATTTGCAATGGGCTATACATGGTTACATATAGCGCAAGCTGGTGGGTAAGCGTGCTATGAACAAAAGAGGTATTTTGTGGATTATAGGCGCTTACTTTCGTTTGAAAGATTCCTGGAGTATAATCCATTGGACCGCCCATTAAACGGGTAAACGGAAGGATAGTTGTATGGTCTGCATTATTGCCACCGAAAGCCTCGTATTCTGTACCCCGAGCAGCTTCGTTTGCAAGTAAGTTCGGGTAGGTACGGTTAAGTCCGGTTGGACGAACAGCTTCATGCGCATTAACCATGATCTTGTAATCTGCTGCCTTAGTTATCGTGTACAAGTAGTGATTGATCAGCCATTGTCCGTAGTGGTGCTCACCACGTGGAATGATGTTTCCAACATATCCGCTTTTCACTGCATTATACCCATTGTTCACCATAAACTTATAAGCGGTATCCAGGTGGCGTTCATAATTTCTAACCGATCCTGATGTTTCATGATGCATAATCATCTTTATCCCTTTATCAGCGGCGTAGCGGTGTAGTTCTTTTACATCGAAATCCGGGTAAGGTGTTACAAAGTCAAAAACATAATCTTTGGTGTTTCCAAACCAATCCTCCCAGCCCTCATTCCAGCCTTCGACCAAAACGGCATCAAGGCCATTCTTTGCAGCAAAGTCGATGTATTCTTTCACATGTGCGGTATTTGCAGCATGCTTGCCGTTTGGTTTGGTCTTGCTGAAATCAGTAACTCCAAACTGAATCTTTTCATCCGTATAGGCCCAGGTACTTTTGCCTGTAATCATCTCCCACCATACACCTACATACTTTATAGGCTTAATCCAGGAAACATCTTTATACTTGGTCGGCTCGTTTAGGTTCAGGATTAATTTCGAAGCTAAGATGTCTGTCGCTTTATCACTTACAACAATGGTTCTCCATGGCGATTTGCTTGGCGCCTGTAAATACCCTTTATCGCCGATGGCATCTGGAGTTAAATATGACTCAAGTACCAGGTTCTTATCATCTAAATTCAATGACATTGTCGAGTAGTCTACCAGCGCAGCCTCATGGATATTGATATATAATCCGTCTGCACTTTTCATCATCAAGGGCGTTTGAAGGCCAGTGGGAGAGAAGGTAGTCTGAGAAGCGTTTGGTGTAACAGCGGCTTTCATTTTGCCGCGTACTTCAGATAGTTTAGAAGTTACGGTGCTGTATTCCTGGGTATCAAAATCTCCAGGCAGCCAGAAAGCCTTGTGATCTCCAGCTAAAGCAAATTGGGTTTTCTCTTCTTTGATAATGAAGTAGTTCAGGTTTTCCTGTTCCGGAAACTCGTAGCGGAAGCCCAGACCGTCATCAAACAAACGGAAACGTATACGTAAGAAACGCCCTTTCTGTGCAGCCTGACTTAATGTTACAAGAAGTTCATTGTAATTGTTTCTGATTGTTTTTTGCTCTCCAAGAACAGGGTTCCAGGATTCATCAGCAGTTGCTTTTTCCGATTTTATTACTGTAAAGCCGTCTAAAAAAGATGGAACATCTTTAGTTTGAATACCCAATTTACTCGGCTTGATAACCGCTTTTTTCTTGTAGGTAAGCTGATAAGTGGGTACACCATTCCCTTGCAACTCGAATTTTAAGGTCAGGTTCCTATTTGGTGAATTGATTTCTTGTGCCTGGGCAATCCAGGAATAAGTTATCAACGCAAGGATAATAATAAGTCTTTTGTGCATGTTAGATTTCAGATTTTAAAACCAAAGCTACGCTAAGACCGGGTTTTTTCAAACATTTATCACTTAGACTAAATATTCGAACAAGGTTTGGTCCTCATTTAAAGGTATGAATTCGAATTTAAATTCCTTCATTCTTTCCGTAAGCGACTTATAATCTGTGGAATCCCTAAGCTCAATACCAACCAATGCCGGTCCGCTTTCCCTGTTGGTTTTTTTTATGAACTCAAAGCGTGTGATGTCATCATGTGGGCCAAGCACATCATTTACGAACAATTTTAGGGCACCCGGTCTTTGTGGAAAGCGAACAATGAAGTAATGCTTTAACCCTTCAAACAACAAAGACTTCTCTTTTATCTCCTGCATACGTTCGATGTCGTTGTTTCCACCGCTGATTATGCAAACCACATTCTTGTTTTCGATAGAGGCCGTAATCTGATCAAGGGATGCGACGGCCAAAGCACCTGCTGGCTCAACAACAATAGCATCTTCATTGTACAACTTCAATATCGTGGTGCAGATCTTACCTTCGGGAATCAGCAGCATTTGGTCAAGCAATTCCTGACAATATTGAAAGTTTAGGGCACCTACACGCTTAACTGCAGCGCCGTCTACAAAGCGGTCAATGTAATCCAGGGTTACAGGTGTACCTTGGTTAAAGGCGTGCTTCATTGAAGGTGCACCTTCTGGTTCTACACCAATTACCTGCACCGAAGGCTTGAT
>JAQBOT010000397.1 GCA_028287885.1 Pedobacter sp. | reverse complement strand
TGCCGGTTTTATCGGTAAGTATGTTATGTTCCTCAATGCAATGGATCAATACAAGATCTACCTTGTGGCTTTTGCCATCTTAAACGCACTTGTTGGCTTCTATTATTACTTTAGGGTAATTGCCGCAATGTATTTTAAAGAGGGCGCGGAAGTGGCACTTGTAATGCCATTACAATACAAAATCGTTATGGCTTTTTCTGTTGTATTGACGGTTTTTCTGGGTATTTACCCCTCCCTGATTTTAAACTTGATATAACCGGTTCTCTAAATATTTATTTGTAGTTTTACGAAGAATAGAACTATGCACGACTTTTGGACTTCGATTCAACACTTTATTGATCCTGAAAAACTACTTAAAGAAGGTGGTTTTTACGTTGTGTTGTTCGTAATCTTTGCAGAAACTGGTTTATTCTTTGGGTTCTTCCTACCAGGCGACTACCTGCTGTTCCTTGCAGGCATGTTCGTGGCCACCGGCAGACTTGATGTTAACCTCTTCGTTTTGCTTGCTGGCCTAATGGCTGCCGCAATTCTGGGTAATTTTACCGGTTATTGGTTTGGCCGCAAGACAGGCCCTGTCCTTTATCATCGCAATGACACTTTCTTTTTCAAGAAAAGATTTCTAAGAGCCGCTGAAGCTTATTACAATAAGCAAGGTGCTTTTGCATTAATAATGGGTAGATTTGTGCCTATTGTTAGAACCTTCGCACCCATCATTGCCGGAGTTGTTAGGTTAGATTTCAAGAAGTTTGCATTATACAACATCTTTGGCGCTATCTTATGGATAGCATCTTTAACGCTGCTAGGCTATTTTTTGGGCAAGAAATTTGAGAAGGAAATTAATCAATACCTACTTTTTATAATAGTAGGCTTTATAACCATAACAACCATTCCGGTGTTGTATGCATTTTTCAAAAGGCGCACCGGACTAAATGAAACTGAAAAACAAAAACTACTTAATAACAAAAATGAGTAAAGACGAACATCACCCGTGGCACAACGTATCTCCAGGAAGTAAGTTACCTGAATCTGTAAATGCAATCATTGAAATTCCAAAAGGATCTAAAGCAAAGTATGAAATCGATAAGGAATCCAATTTAATCAAATTGGACCGCGTTCTTTTCTCTTCTGTAATGTATCCTGCTAACTATGGGTTTATCCCGCAAACGTATTGTGATGATAATGACCCATTAGACATCTTGGTATTGTGTTCTGTTGATGTTTATCCGCTTTCTATCGTTGAAGCTAAAGTAATTGGTGTAATGCACATGGTGGATAACGGGGAGCAGGATGACAAAATCATAGCGGTAGCGCTTAATGATATGTCAGTAAACTACATCAATGATATCGATGAGCTACCCCCCCATACCATGAAAGAAATAGTACGTTTCTTCCAGGACTATAAAGCTTTGGAAGGTAAAGACGTAAATATAGAACAACTACTTGGTAGAGAATACGCATATAAAGTTATTCAGGAAAGCATAGAGCTTTACGACAAAACTTTTAGAATCAATTCTTAATGGCCTTTCAGATATTCTTAACCTTTTTCTTGGTCGTCCTTAACGGCTTTTTCGTTGCAGCAGAGTTTGCAATTGTAAAAGTCAGAGCGTCGCAAATAGAAATTAAAGCTAAATCAGGTAATCGGGTAGCCAACATAGCTAAACACATTACCCTACATTTAGATGCATACCTTGCGGCAACGCAGTTGGGTGTTACCCTTGCATCTCTTGGATTAGGCTGGGTTGGAGAGTCTGTAATGGAACATGTACTCCATAATATACTGACGTCATTTGGGTCGTCACCAGAATTCATAGAATCCTTCTCAAGAACAGCCTCCCCAATTATTGCATTTTCACTGATTACGGTGATGCACATAGTATTTGGGGAGCTTGCACCTAAGTCAATCGCTATTCAGCGTCCAGTTGCAACTACGCTGTTCATATCCCTTCCCCTACAGATCTTTTACATTGTTTTCCGCCCATTTATATGGTTGTTGAACAACCTTGCAAACGTCATCCTCAAGGGTTTTGGTATTTCCAATACCGGCGGACACGAGGCTGTTCATAGTACGGAAGAACTTTATTATCTGTTGGATCAGGGTAAAGAAAGTGGAGCACTTGACACAAATGAGCATGAGCTGATTAAGAATGTCTTCGACTTCAATGAAAGGATTGTTAAGAATATTCTGGTTCCAAGAACTAAGATCTCGGGCATAGAACTTGCAACAGCCAAAGAAGAGGTCATCCAAATGATCATTACTGAGGGTTACTCCAGGTTCCCGGTGTATGATGAAATAATCGATAAGATTGTCGGTATCATCCATGCTAAAGACGTTTTGCCCTTATTGGCTAATCATAAGGAGTGGAGTCTAAAAGACATCATCAGAAAGCCTTATTTCGTTCCTGAGACTAAAAAGATTAATGATCTGTTAAGTGAGCTGCAGCAAAAGCGAATTCAGATTGCTATTGTAATTGACGAATTTGGTGGCACCGCCGGTATGGTTACACTAGAGGATATCGTGGAAGAGATTGTTGGTGAGATCCAGGATGAATATGATGAAGAGAAGCCGATTGTAGAAAAGATTTCAGACAATGAGTTTGTCATTAATGCTTTTGCAACCGTCTATGACGTCAATGAACACTTGCCCCATGACCT
>JAQBOT010000374.1 GCA_028287885.1 Pedobacter sp. | reverse complement strand
GACAACCACGTTACTTCCAATCAACGTAAAGTTTTTTATTACTACATCATGGTGTATGACGGAGTTAGGCAAGATGCAGACATGGTTGTGAATAGATGCATTACTGGTAATTACGACACCTGCCATTACTAAACAATTGTAACCAATAGATACGTTTCTGCCTATGCTGGCATTTGGATGTATCACATTAATAAACCTGTTAATATTTATTTCCAGCGAACTTATGATTTCGGCTTTTTGAAGGTAAGATAATGGGCTACCGGGAACTGCGAGAACCCTAAATTCTGGGTACTTTTGCAAGATCACCCTGGGAAATATATCGTACTCGCTAGAAGTTTTGCCAGGGTCATCATCTATAAAGCCGATAAAGTCATACTTTTCGAATTGGATACCATCCAGTGCTTCTATTCCGTTTCCGTTGAAAGGGAAGATCAATAGCTTTTCTTTAGTCATCTAGTATGTATTGACTACATCGATAATATAGCTTACTTCCTCATCAGATAGTTCCGCATACATCGGAAGTGACAAGCAGTGTTGTGCAAGATACTCCGAGTTTGGGAACGCTCCAGGTTGATAGTTTAAATGTTTGTAAGCTTTTTGTAGGTGGCATGGAACTGGATAATGCAGGCCCGCAACAATGCTTTGTTCATGTAGATGTTGTAATAGTAAATCTCTATTCTCCGTGGTAATCACAAATAAATGGTATACCGACTCCGCCCAGCCAGGTTGAACTTGCAACTTAACCTTTAAATTTGTTATCTCTTCTTGGTATCTTCTTGCTATAAGTCTACGCCTGTTATTCCAGGATGGCAGATGGCGTAGCTTAACCTGCAGTGACGCAGCTTCTAGCCCTCCCATTCGCATATTGAAGCCAATTTCATCATGATAGTATCTTACTTCGGAGCCATGATTTCTTAGGCTCAAAAGATGTTTATAATAGCCTGCATTATTTGTCGTAATTCCTCCAGCTTCGCCGCAGGCACCTAAATTTTTACCTGGATAAAAGCTGAAACAAGCCATATCACCGGAGGTGCCAACCGTCACATTTTTATACATTGCCCCTTGGGCTTGTGCAGCATCTTCCAAACAAAATAGGTTATGTCTTTCACATATATGTCTTACTCCATCAATATCAAACGGCTGCCCATATAGGTGCACTCCGATAATGGCTTTTGTCTTCGCTGTGATTGCATTCTCAATTTTGGTAACATCTATCTGCCATGTATCTGCTGTACAGTCGACGAAAACAGGGGTAGCTCCACTATATGAAATGCCCCAAGCCGTTGCAATAAAGGTGTTTGCAGGCAGAATTACTTCATCACCTTCACCAATGCCAAGCGCTAAAATGGCAAGCTGTAAAGCTGACGTGCCATTATTTACACCTACAGCATACTCTGTATCACAAAATGCTGCAAAATCCTGTTCAAATTGCTCTACAAATGGCCCTCCAGAAAATGCCGCCTTATCATACACCCTCTCGAATGCCTTAAATACCTCATCCTTGATTTGTTGGTGCTGTCTAGTTAGGTCTAAGCACGAAATCTTTTCTCGATATTCTGTTTCCATCTAAGCTGAAATTTGGTTAAAAGATTTATTATTTAGCTAGGTTCCCTGCATAGATTGTGTTATCAGGAACGTCTACTAGTACAACAGAACCGACAATAATTATGGCGTTTTCTCCAATATTTAGTCCACACAAGATGGTGACGCTAAAACCGATTGATGTACCTGCTTCAACTTTCGTTTCTACACAATCCCAATGATCTTCAGTCTGAAGTTCACTGTGTACATTTGCAGCTCTCGGATTTTTGTCATTGATAAAAGGTACATTGTGCCCGATAAACACATTATCACCGATATGTACACCTTCACAGATGAACCTGTGACTTGAAATTTTGCAGTTCTTTCCAATTGTTGCCCTTTTTGAATTTCAACAAAGGACCCTATTTTTGTACCGTCGTTAATTGTACAACCGTAAGCATTCACAAATTAAAAATTTTTAACTCCGGCTCCGAGGTTGACATCAACCAGGCACTGTTTTTCATATTGATGGTAACCTTCTTCGTCTTAATTAGTAAGTAAATTCGAACTCTGGTGTATCTCTTCGCTCTGTATGTCCAGTATCACTTCCCTCCCACTATGCTTTATTGACTTATCAGATGCCTCTAAAATTTTTACGACCTCCAAGCCGATCTTACTTGAGGATTTCGGTTCCTTTCCTTCGAGAATGCAGGAGACGAAATCGTTTGCCATCTCTAGCAAAGCTTCATTTGTATTTAGCTTAGGCACATGAATGTCACCGGTTCTATAATCAACAAGTATCTTCTTCTTATCTTGGTCTTTTGAATGGTTATAACCGGAGTCATAAACCTTAACTTTCTCTGTCGGCTCTAGGTCGTTATATAGAATCATTTTTTGGTCCCCTCCAATCAACATTGTTCTCAACTTCACAGGACTCGTCCATGAACAACTGAAATGAGCGATAAAACCGGAGTTGTAGTTGATTGTCAAGTATGCAATGTTTTCAATGTCGTTGCTGGTGTGCGTAATTCCTGTTGCGTTTACACTGTGTGGCTTTTCGTCTATTATGTAATTCAGAATCGAGATATCATGAGGTGCTAGATCCCATAAAACATTTATGTCAGGTTGAAAAAGGCCAAGGTTAATTCTGGTAGAGTCTAGATACTTAATGTTCCCCAAATCTCCTAAATCTTTTAACTGCTTCATTTTTGCAACTGCTCCAGTATAAAGGAATGTATGATCTACCATTAGCAACAGTCCTTTTTGTTTTGCAAGATCAATCAGGAACTCAGCTTCCATTACCGAAGATGTCATGGGTTTTTCCAGCAGCACGTGCTTCCCTTGCAACAAGGCTCTTTTTGCAAGTTCAAAATGCGTACTAACTGGCGTAGCTATTATTACAGCATCTATATCCTTGCTGCATATAAGCTCCTCAGACTCTTTATAACCTTTAATGTGAGAATATAGCCTGCCGAGCTGGATCAGTCTTTCTGCGCGGGGATCTGCAACAGCTATTACCCTGCAATTAGAAGCAAGGTTAAAATTCCTTACTAGATTGGTCCCCCAATATCCGAATCCTATGATTCCTACCTTTACCATAATGAATGTGTTGAAGTAATTTGAGATTTCAAAATTTTAGATTATATGACCCAGCTAGAAGAATCATTAGGTTTTATAACCCCCGAGTTCAGACACAATGCGAACTAGCAATTGCAAACAGCTTAATTCTTTCTCAATAAAGAAAAGCGCGATTCTGGCTTATCTTTAATATAGTAGTGAGAGGCATATTTGTTGTTATATCCGTATCCCATTCCGGTTGAGACGCCATTAAAAATTATATGCATGTTTTTGATGTTCTCGTCTGTTGATAATTGGTTTATAAACTTGAATTGAGATTTAAGTGTAAAATCTTGCCGCAATACATATAGTGTGGTATCACAGAATTTGGTGAGAATCAAGGCGTCTGCTACAAGTTGAATTGGCGGCGTATCAAGAATTATTTCATCAAAATTCAATCTCAGCCATTTGAATAGGTCCTCAATTGCTATATTTTCAAGCAGTTCAGAAGGGTTATTTATATCTGAACCACTACTTATAATAAAAAGTTGTGGATGAACCAACGAAGGTTGAATAATCGCTTCCATTGAAGTTTGGCCGGCTAAATAGTTACTTAGCCCAATATCATTCGATAAGTTGAATGCTTTTGCAAGTTGCGGTTTGCGTAAGTCTACGTCTACAATCACTGTTCTTCGTCCAGCAGCAGCCATCACTGCACCCAGGTTCCTGCTTATCATGCTTTTACCTTCTCCTGGCATTCCCGATGTTAATAGCGTAATTTTCCCCCCTTCAGATTTTCCATTCAAGTGATGGAGCTTTGTTCTAAGAATCCTAAATTGTTCTGAAAACATGCTTCTTGATCCATCTAAAATAGAAATGACCGGTTGTGATTTTTCATATGAAAGTTCACCTAAAACGGGGGCATAGACTGCATCTTCGATCTCAAAAACATGTGTTATTCGATTATTCAGCGCATCCTTTGCAAATAGAACTCCTGCAGGAAAGATAAGCCCGAATATAAATGCAAGTGCATAAGTCAAATTGGCATTATGGGTCTCTGGCGCGCCGTAGTGTGCTTGATCAATGATCCGGCTGTCCAAGAGCTTAGAGGCATTATTCACTCCTGCTTCTTCCCTTTTTTGAAGCAGATACATATACAACTCTTCTTTAATACTTTGCTGACGCTTAATTGTTATGAATTCACGTTCTTGACCTGGTAGTTTCTTTATTGAAGATTCAAAGCCTGAGTTATACATTTTGAACTGATTTCTTGTGGCTAGTAAAGCCCCTCGAATTCCTTTAATGTTTTCACGAATGGCAACTTTGGTAGAACTGATTTCACGATTAATCGGGATGAATATTGGATTTCTTTCAGGTGTATTTGCGAGCAGTCTATCCTTTTGCGATTCAAGTTTAAGCAGTTGATCTACCATCGACATTAGTGCTGGATCGCTAATGCCGGTAGTTGATGGCACTTTCCCTCCGTTACCAGGTGAATTGATGTATTTTTCTATTGTATTTAAAACCAAAAGCTGAACATCTAGTTCGTTCAACTTTGAATCTGTGACTTTTACATTTTCCAAATACTTGCTCGACTCTGAGGATAGGTCGGTTATACCTCTGCTGCTCTTATAGTTTTCGACACGTTTTTCAACAAGGTTAAGTTCCGACGTTATTGAATCCAACCGGTCATCTAAAAATTTAAGTGTGCTTCGGTTTATTTTATTCTTGTAGTCGATTGAAGCCAGGTTATATACCTTGATTGCCCGATTAATGACATCTGCACCACGTTCCGGCACCGTCTCTTTGATCGCGAGTTCAACAATTGAACTTTCATCGGTAGTCAGATAAGCATTAAATGCAGAAAGAATACCATCAGTGACTTGCTGGGGATCGTCTAGAGTAATTCTAATTGTCTGACCAACATAGTCTAAGAGCTTATTTGTCGGCTCGAGTTTCCAAATACCGACATCACTCTTCAATTTTTTTCCAAACTCAAATGTGCTTACTGAATGTGCCTGTTTGAGAATAAAGGTGTCTTTGTCTTTTATTACAATATCAAAATATTGTCCACCAATGGCCTGAGTAGCGTGGATCAAATTAAGTTTTATTGGGGAATTGGAATATAGGTCCGTAAGCTTCAACTCATCAATGCTATAATACCGAGTACCCAACTGAAGATCATTGACTACCTGTTCCATGATTGTTCTTGATTTCAAGATTTCAATTTCATCCTCTGCTTTCTTGTCATTAGCCAACTTATCTTTTTCCTGCTTTAAATCTTGGCCAGTATTTTCGCCAGTTATCAGGATTTTTGCATAAACAGTATACATTGGTATTCCTGAACGGTTAAAGAAGTACCCTAGGCAAAGGCAAACTAGAATGCTTAATAGGAAAAAAGGCCAAAATTGTAAATACCTAGAAATTTTAACTCCTATGGGCACCATATTTCTGCCCTGGTTGTCTTCTATTGCCATTGATATCGATATTTACTTTTACATTCATTTTCAATCTGCTGAAGCATCACAGTGCCTCAGGATATTGCAATATGTTGCGACGGTAATGTAGCCTCTAAAACCTTCGCTACATTGGATATTTCTATCTCTGCAGTCATGAAGAACCTTAAGGAAGGTATCAGTAGTTTGACATAATTTTTCTTTATTGAAATTATATTCCCTTCCAGTTCATAGAACGGGCCGTCTAAAATTTTCACCGTATCATGAATATTTAATGATGCACGTTCCAATTTTATGTTATAATGGTTTGTAATGAAAT
>JAQBOT010000352.1 GCA_028287885.1 Pedobacter sp. | reverse complement strand
GTCATTGAAGGCCAGGCCAAGCTCACCAATTTCATCTCTGGATATGTTCGTGACCCGTTGGGTGAGGTCGCCCTCACTCACTCGATATGCCGCATCACGAAGCCGCATTACTGGCGCAGAGATGCTTCTTGCCAGAATGAAACCCATTAAAATGCCAATGACAAAGACAATTCCGCTGACCAACACAGATGTTTCGCGGATCTGCCGTTTGCTGCTTAAGATTTCTAAAGTATTGAAACCAAGTATAATTTGGCCTGACATGCCTGGGGTGGAAAAATTTGATCTTTTGACAATCAAGTGCGCGTTTGACCGTACATCAACTTTAACAGGCACATCTTCTGGATAGGTATTTAACACTCGCGCTTCCACCGCATAGCGAGTATGCTGTGCATTCCAGCTTGTATCGAATTGCACCAGAGACACAAATTCCATGTTCTTATGTGTTTTAACGAAGTCCATAGCCGTTACTACACCCTCGAAGTCCTGTTTTGTTAATGCAATCTTCACCCCCAGAGACACCGTGCTCGCCAGATTTTGTATTTCATTGTTGTAGTTTTTCAGTAAGAAAGCTTCCTGCTTTGCGGGAAAGTAGTACAGAATAAAAAATGCGAACATTACAACCACGCCTAAGACAGTCATCCATATCTTCGTCTTCAATGAAATAAGAATGTTGATTGGCTGCGTCTTTAAATTGGTTGCTGAAGGCAGAGGCTCCATAGTGAGTTGATGACTTAAATACTTTTCTTTCCGTCTATGTTTAAAACTTTATCTCTAAAAATTGCTGTTGATTCTACAATGCCTATTGCGCCAGGTGTTTGTTTCACAAAAGCTTGCAACTCTCGCTGAGTTTCGAAAAAAATCGGAGCCTCCCCTTTACCTTGGAAAACAAGCGCCAGGAACATTTTATTTAGATCATTTGCATTCATGTTATATAATCGGTTGCATGTATTCAGACCAATAGGTGTGTTGGTTTTCATCAACGCAATCACAACTTTTGATCCGTCTGCCCAACGCAACCTTTCTCCTTTGAGCACAGCCCGCAGTTCAGTCATTTTCAAGTTGGCAGGTGCACCTTTAGCATTACTGATCACAGACAATGCAGTAAACTGCGCATGAGTCCTGATGGAGGTCAGGGCCAGGATGGTTGATAGGAGTAATATTTTTACGGTTGATGATTTCATATCAAAATCCTATGGCAAACTGTGCAGTAACTTTGTTTATTGTTCCTTCCACTTCACGCTTATCGTGCTCAAACTCCAGTTTTATTACGGCCAGATAACTTATTTCGTAACGGATGCCGCCGATGAATGAGGTCGTATTGTTCTTTTGGTAAAAGAGTTCACCGGCCTGGTAGTGGATTCTTTCCACTTTCGCATATGGAATCAGTCGGTCTTGAACTCTTAAGCCGGCGTACAAGTAGGAAGCGTTGGTACGTTTTGTACCAAGGGTGTCCGTATGGTTGTAGGAAAAGGTTGATTCGCCAAGAATTTCAAACATTTTCCCAAAATACGCGACGGAGCCGGTTACCATGTTTTGGTTTACCTGGTATTTGATGGGCTCGGGCATGCCATGTACTGTGGCGCCTTTAGCAACCCGGTCGTTATAAAACGATGCGCCGATCCGTAATCCATCAATAGGTTTTATATGTACTGCAGCCGTAATACTTTTTCGCTTGTCATCATCCTGAACATCCGAGGCCCCTAAACCATTGCCAATCATCAGGTCGTAACCAAGCTTTAGCGTTCCCAAGTTCTGACCTTGTAAGCTAATACCCACAGTATGCAGGGGGATGATATTTGCATCAAACAATAAGGGCCGGTAAATGGTGGGAAAAAACACGCGGCCATGATGGAAAGTATCATTCCAATAATTAATTGGCGTATGATGCTTACCGAATAGCACACTGTTGTTTCCGAAGTAATTGTATTTAAAAACTACCCTTTCAATGCTTACATCGAAATCGGTAGCTGAGGAGGGAGAGAACTTGAAAACTGTTTCTCCAAGAAAGGAAATCCTATTGTTGATCTGGGAAGTAATAAAAAGGTCCTGTTCCTCAAAACCGAAGCTTACCTGCCCTTTCCGGTAAGTGCTTGTACCATCAATAAATCCTCTGATTTGCGTGTTTTGTGCATGAACAGTCCCCGAAATTCCGGCGAAAACACCAAAGACAAACAAAATCAACAAATACCTAGGCATAATCGAATTGATTGTAGATTTAAAAGCCAGATCAATGTACCCAATCTATTAAATCATACCATCACTTAAATACGGTGGCGATTACACATTATGACTAAAACGCCTGAAGAGAAAGCTATAATTTAATATAACTAATGTAGTTTTTTTTTGGTTAACAACCTAATTTATTGCGACTTACTTTCTCTTCAAGCGTAATTATTAGCTTCTACTTAGCCCAGTGTAAGGTCTGCTGTAGTTGGCTTAATTACTGTGAACACCTCACTAACTGAATTTACCGAAAATCCGCCCTGGCGGGCATGCTCTTCAATAAGTTCTCTGGAGGCTGCAATGTAAATACAATACACTTTGTTTGCCGTGACATAGCTCTCTATCCAATGTATTTGTGAACCCATTTTGTTGAGCACTTCACAGGAGCGTTGTGACATTGCTTTTAATTGTTCGGCACTTAACTTGCCGGCGCCGGGAATTTCCCGTTCGATTACGTACTTAGGCATTTCGCTTACTTTTAAGACCTTAATAGAACCATCTTAAATTCAAGGCTTTCTAATCCTAACCAATAGAAACCTCACTTAAATATACCAATTTAAACACTTATTCCTATTGAAAGTTACAGGTTTTCAAGAGCTTTCTCGCTTGGATTAGCCTCGGAAAGCTTTTGGCACAATCAAGGAGAATGCAGGCCCCTGACAAGGCCGATACACGGCAAATTGCCCTGGTTGGGCCCTGTGTTAGCCCTGTTTGATCCCTGTTTGGGCTTTGTTTTCTCCGGACTTGGATTGGCTCAACTTACAGGCTGATGCTAGCTTGCTATTGTCGTAATACTACCCTACTTTGCCGTTTTCCACACAGGCTACCTATCGTGCAGCCTTGTACTTTTATATACATTATTGACCATTTAAAATCAACCATATGAACAGTTCCATTCATCCATGTCTTTGCCTAATAGGCAAAATAGCAGAAGCAACTGATTTTTACATCCACGTTTTTGGGGAAGGTAGAATTACACAAAAATCAGATTTGGTCATTGTCCTTGAACTGAGCGGCCAAAAGTTTATGCTGCTTAATGATGGGCTACAATCAAAGCCAAATCCAGCCATCTCGTTTATGGTAACAAGTGAAACAGAAGAAGAAACTGAGCTGTACTGGAACAAACTGATTAAAGAAGGTATGTCTTTAATGCCACTTGACGCTTACGACTGGAGCAAGAAGTATGGTTGGGTGCAAGACAAATATGGTGTCTCCTGGCAATTGTACACCGGTAGCAGACAAGATACTCCTCAGAAATTCTGCCCGACTTTAATGTTTACTGCTGCATCGGCTGGTAGGGCTGCTGAGGCGGTACGCTTTTACACCCAACTCTATCCCAATTCAAGAATTGAAGGCATGTTGAACTATGGCGAAAACGATCACGATAAGCCAAGCTTGATCAAACATGCACAATTCAAAATAAAAGATTATACGATGATGGCAATGGATAGTTCTGCTAAACATGGATTTGCTTTCAATGAAGCAATATCCCTGGTTGTAGAGTGTGATACCCAGGCTGAAATTGACAGGTATTGGGACAAGTTAAGCGACAACGGAGGACAGGAAGTTGCTTGTGGCTGGGTAACCGATAAGTTTGGCCTGAGTTGGCAAATCATACCGGCTCAGCTTATTGACTTAATGAAAGAGCCTGAACGTGCAAAACGAGTGTTAAACAAAGTGATGCAAATGAAAAAGCTAATAACCGCAGAATTAGAGAACGCTTAAAACAGTATAGATTTAGAAGTCAACGGCAAAAAGCAATTTAGCACTATAGCGTAAGGTGGGTTTTTTGCAGTTGACTATTTAGCGTTTATAACGTTTGAGTTTATATGCTTTGACTTCTAAGTTTAGATCTTTTAGCTGTTGTGTTTAGAATTGCTAGCTCCTGAGGTAAGAAGCGCCATTGATGTCAACAATACCCGCCGATGTAAATTCCATACCTTCACTGGCATACACGGCAACCAGGCGGGCTACCTCCTCCGGCTTTGCTACGCGTTTAAAAGGACTTTGGTTCTTTATGGCTTCACCGCTTTCGCCAGACAATTTATCGGCCACCATTTCTGTAGCTACATAGCCGGGAGCAATGATGTGAACGCTGATGTTGTGTGGAGCTAAAGCAAGCGCAAGCGACTGGCTCATGGAGTTGATTCCAGCTTTGCTTGCACCATAAGCAGGATTGTCTGGCTCACCACGAAATGCGCCCCTGGACGAAATGTTGATGATCTTCCCAGCATTTTGTTTTACCATCATCTTTGAAGCTAAGTAGCACATGTTTGCAG
>JAQBOT010000343.1 GCA_028287885.1 Pedobacter sp. | reverse complement strand
AGGGCATAGCTTAGTTTTTTCATTTATGTGTGATTTTTAGTTTATAAACGGAACGCTCGTAGATTTTATTTCTTTGATAACCAGGGAAGGCAAAATCTGTTCCAATGCTCCTGAACGCTCCTCAGGTGTTTCGCTGGTCCAATTGTCTATTATTCACTACGGGTTACGGAAATTTCTTTTTCAATTATAAAACAATATTGCTTTTAAATTGTCTTGATGGAACCTTGAATTACTAACGTAAAATTAAAGCGAAGGTCATGAAGAAATTTATCGTAAATGTTCTGCCGCTCTTTTTAATCTTATTGATCTTGTTCGCATTTAAAATGCAGAATGATGGTGCGATTCAAGGGAAAGTGCTTCCGCCGGAAGGCGCACAGATGGTTGTTGCAATAGCTGGCCGAGACACCATTGCTGCACAAGTTAACAGTGGCAGTTTTATGCTGGCCAAGTTGAAGCCTGGAACATACACCGTATGGCTTAAAGGCGTTGCACCCTTTCGCGATACCTCAATCGTCAATGTTGCCGTTATAGAGGGAACTACAACCGATGTAGGAGAAATAAGGCTCGGACAATCTCTTAGAAATTAAGATCTAAACATATTCAACAACCAACCTAAACTACATAAAAGCTGCACCGCAAGGGCAGCTTTTATTGTTATCAAGGATTTTTCCTATTAGTCACAATCTCCCTGCGTTTCTTTATGTAGCACTTTGCCGAGATGATGTCTGATTCTGTCCTTATAATAAGTTTATCGGTTATAAACCAAAAAATACATATTCTATACACATAGTTTTTCAAGTTTTCCTATTTGTTGCTGCTAAAAACAGTACCTTTGCACCCCGACAGGACAGTTGGGATCTTTCTTTTTTTAGCATAGAAAATCTCGCTTCATATTTAAAAGCCTTATGCCTAAAGACACCTCGATACGCTCAGTATTAATCATTGGTTCAGGACCAATCATCATTGGACAGGCGGCCGAATTTGATTATTCAGGTTCACAAGCTGCTTTATCCTTAAAGGAAGAAGGAATTTCAGTTTCCATTATCAATTCCAATCCCGCAACAATCATGACCGATAAAGTGATTGCTGATCATGTTTACTTACGGCCATTGACTGTTGAATCTATCGAGGAAATCTTGATAGAACAAAAAATTGACGCTGTATTGCCAACAATGGGCGGTCAAACTGCACTTAACCTTTGTAAAGAAGCAGAAGAACGTGGCATTTGGGAAAAGCACAACGTACGGGTAATTGGTGTTGATGTTGCTGCAATTGAGAAAACCGAAAATAGGGAAGCTTTCCGCCAGCTGATGGTAGACATAGGTGTTGGTGTAGCTCCCTCTAGAATCGCAAACTCCTTCCTTGAAGGTAAAGAAGCGGCTCAGATCATCGGATATCCCCTTGTAATTCGCCCATCTTATACCCTTGGTGGTTCTGGGGGCGGATTTGTTCACAAAAAAGAAGAATTTGACCATGCTTTAATGCGCGGGCTCGAAGCATCACCTACACATGAGGTGCTTGTAGAACAGGCGGTTTTAGGCTGGAAAGAATATGAATTGGAATTACTTCGTGATAGTAACGATAACGTAATTATCATTTGTTCTATTGAGAACTTCGATCCCATGGGCATCCACACTGGAGACTCCATTACTGTTGCTCCGGCAATGACTTTGTCTGACCGTTGCTACCAGGAAATGCGAAATCAGGCAATTAAGATGATGCGCGCCATCGGTACTTTCGCTGGGGGTTGTAACGTACAGTTCTCTGTAAACCCGGATACTGACGACATCATCGCCATTGAGATCAACCCACGGGTATCTCGCTCATCTGCACTTGCAAGTAAGGCAACTGGTTACCCTATTGCGAAGATTGCTTCTAAACTGGCCATCGGATACAATCTGGATGAAATTGAAAATCAGATCACCAAGACAACCTCTGCATACTTCGAGCCTACTTTAGACTACGTTATCGTTAAAATTCCTCGTTGGAACTTCGACAAGTTTAAAGGTGCCAATATGGAGCTTGGCTTGCAAATGAAATCTGTAGGTGAGGTAATGGCCATTGGCCGTACTTTCGTGGAAGCACTTCAGAAAGCTTGTCAGAGTTTAGAGATTAACCGTGCAGGTTTAGGTGCCGACGGAAAACACAACCGGAGCATTGAAGAGATCATGCACGGACTGGAGCATGCAAGCTGGAACAGAATATTCCTAATCAAAGATGCCATGAGCATGGGTGTACCATTGGAATCCATCCGCAAGGTCACCCGCATTGATAAGTGGTTCCTTTCGCAGATCCATGAACTTGTACACCTGGAAACAGAATTAAAAAGATATTCACTAAATAACATACCCCTTGATTTCTTCATCAACCTAAAGCAAAAAGGCTTTTCTGATATTCAGATTGCTTATTTATTGGGTAACGTTACCGAAGATGAGGTATATGACAGAAGAAAAGCACTTGGCATAAACCGTGTGTTTAAGATGGTTGATACGTGTGCAGCTGAGTTTTCGGCTAAGACACCATACTACTATTCTACTTTTGAGGAAGAGAACGAGTCTATCGTGTCCGACAAGAAAAAAGTGATTGTACTTGGATCAGGTCCGAACAGGATTGGTCAGGGTATCGAGTTTGACTACTCTTGTGTGCATGGAATCCTTGCAGCAAAAGAAAGTGGCTTTGAGGCAATCATGATCAACTGTAACCCAGAGACGGTGTCTACGGATTTCAACATCGCTGATAAGCTTTATTTCGAACCTGTGTTTTGGGAGC
>JAQBOT010000332.1 GCA_028287885.1 Pedobacter sp. | reverse complement strand
GCCAATCTGGGGCCAAATACTAAGATTAAAATATTACCATCAGCCATTTGACCAAAAACTACCAGGTAGCTTGTTTTCCCTGGAAACGTTCCTGTATTTCCCGGGCTTGTTTCGAAACCACAGCTTTCTAGCCAATTTCAACTACCAGGAAGCAACGGGGATTAGGCGATTCAACACAGACATCAACACGGTATATGGCTATAACAACATTCTGGCGAAAAGCAGGCTTATTAACACCTTACTTTTCAACTACCGCTTCCCAATCGCTTTTCCCGATGCCGAGGTGGGGCCAGTTGCTTATCTTCGAAATGTAAGAGCTGGTGTATTTTGCCATTATGAAAATATCGGAAGGGAAACCAACCTTGCGGAGCCAAAGACCTATGGATTTGAGATCCACAGCAACATGAATCTGTTGCGCTACGAGCCCGTTTTTGATGTAGGTGGCAGATTGGTCCTGGTAAATAAAAGTTATCACCAAAAACCTATATTTGAATTTATATTGAATTACAGCTTTTAATCTATGCGTGCGAAAACAATTTTTATCATCCTGATAACAGCGCTCATCACCATCTTCTTAGTGATGAATACAGACGAAGTTGAGTTTAACTTTATTTTCGGGAAAAAAGATGTCTCTAAATTGTTGGTTATAGGTGTATGTACCTTTGTGGGATTTGTTTTAGGATATTGGGCTGGCAGACCAAGAACTGCAGTTAGCAGCTACGATGATAAATTTGATCATACCGAGCCCAATTCAAAAAACACGTTAAGCGATGAGGATCGCAATTACATTAGCTAAGCGCCTGCTCCAGGTCTTTTAATATATCATCGATGTGCTCCAGACCAATAGAAAGACGGATACTGCCTTGTTCTATTCCGACCTCTAAACGTTGTTCCTCCGTAAGCTTGGAGTGTGTACTGGTTGCTGGATGGGTTGCAATGGACCTTGTGTCTCCAAGGTTAGCTGAGATTGAAAACATTTGAAGTTTATCCATGAACGCTGCAGCCGCTTCTACACCACCTTCAATAACAAAGGTTATAATTCCTCCCCCCTGCCTCATTTGCTTACGAGCAATGTCGTATTGAGGATGCGATGGTAGGAAAGGGTACATAACCTTTTTAATCTTATTGCGTCCCTCAAGAAATTCCGCAACCTTCATTGCATTTTCACAATGTCTGTCCATTCGCACCGCAAGAGTCTCCAAGCTCTTTGATAACAACCAGGCATTAAATGGCGACATTGCAGGCCCGCTGTGTCTCGCAAAACCTTCAATGTCTTTCATCAAAGCCGCTGTTCCCAAAATTATTCCACCAAGTGTGCGACCCTGCCCGTCGATGAATTTTGTAGCAGAATGTATAGAAATGTCTGCTCCGAGTTTGATGGGTTGCTGTAAGTACGGTGTAGCAAAGCAATTGTCGACTACCAACAGCAGATTATGTTCCTTTGCCAATTTGGCTAGCCATTCCAGATCGATAATGTCAATTCCTGGATTTGAAGGCGTTTCTACAAAGATCATCTTTGTGTTTTCATGGATGCCGTTAATCCACTGTTCTGGTTTATCAAGATCCGCATAGGTATAACCGATCCCCCATTTTGGAAATATGTTGTTTAGAAGCTGGTGGGTTGAGCCAAAAACCGAGCGGCTTGACAATACATGATCGCCATTACCCAGAAAAGTAGCAAACGTTGTGAAGATTGCCGCCATACCGGTTGCTGTAGCCCAGCCTGCCTCGGCACCTTCCAGAGCGGCCATCTTTTCAATAAGTTCAGATGTATTTGGATTCGCATATCTGCTGTATACATTGCCGTCTTTTTCGTTGGCGAATAAGGCACGCATTTCCTCAGAATCATCAAACTTATAACTTGAGGTAAGGTAAAGCGGTACAGAATGCTCCTTGAAATGGGTACGTTCTGCCTGCAGCCTGATGGCAATGGTTTCAAAATTATCTTCTTGCATGAGATTAGGGATGAATATTATAAGTAAAATTGATTGTTGCCGATTGCTCTAAAATTTTGGAAACAGAGCAATATTTGTCGAAAGTTAAAGCCAATGCACGTTCAACTTTCTGTGGGTTTAAAGATCCATACAGGTCAAAATGAATGGAAATAGTTTTAAAGATCGCGGGAGTCTCCTCTTCCCTGCGGTCTGCTTTGATGTTGATTTTAATGTCGTCTAAAGGTTCTTTTTGCTTCTTAAGAACATTCACAACATCAATGCCACTACAGCCTCCTAGGCCTACAAGCAACATTTCCATTGGCCGGAATCCTTTTCCTTCGCCGCCGATTTCTGGCTTAGCGTCAAGGTTCACGATCTCACCAGCGGGATTTTGAGCTTCGAAGTTGTATTTATCGTTTTTTCTAACGAGATTAATTTCCATAGTATTAAACATTATAGTAAACTTTATTCTCACTTTCCAGGCCAGATAACCTGGTATCTTCCGCGAAGATTCCATATACGGAAGATCCACTCCCAGTTAAAGAAGCATACAGCGCTCCAGCTTCGTATAGATCATCCTTAATCTGCTTTATTGAAGGATACTTCAAAAATACAGATGCTTCAAAATCATTTTTGACAAGCCCTTTCCATTCCTGAACCGGCAGTTCCATTAATTGAGGCAAACTCTGGGTGTCGGCGTTTGGTAAGACGCCTGAGTAAGCCTCTGCCGTAGACACATGTACGGGCGGTGTAACTAAAATCAGGTGATAGGTTGATAGATCAAGGGTAAGCGGCTCAAACTTATCGCCTATTCCTGTGGCGTAAACTGGCTCATTTCGTATGAAAAAAGGACAGTCAGCACCAAGCGCAGCGGCATATTCTTCCATTTTCTGGATAGAAAGTCCGAGTTCAAACTTCCGGTTCATTAACTTAATGACATGTGTTGCATCCGAAGATCCGCCACCTAGTCCGGCACCTACCGGTGTATTCTTCAATAGGGTAATTTGTTGATTAGGAACCTCATGATCCTGCTGAACAAGCTTGAATGCCTTATAACACAGGTTTTCCTCCATTTGCCCAGCAAGAAAATTTCCGGCAACAACGCAGTTCAGCGCTGCTGCATCTGTGAGTTCAACAACATCATGTATTTTAAGCGGGTAGAAAACTGTTTCAATCTGGTGGTAGCCATCCGGACGCTTTGCTGTAATGTTTAATCCAATATTGATTTTGGCATTGGCGAATGCAAGCATGTTTTGATTTTAACTGGTTTTGTGGCAAACATACAAAAAGCTGTAAGACATGGCATCCGGCCGATGTAAAAAAAA
Source organism: Pedobacter sp. (assembly GCA_028287885.1). GTDB lineage: Bacteria > Bacteroidota > Bacteroidia > Sphingobacteriales > Sphingobacteriaceae > Pedobacter. Next base: position 5,384 of record JAQBOT010000332.1, on the reverse strand, counting down.
GAATCCGCTATGGCTTTACGCTAACAAAATTATCTTAGTTTTGTACTGTTTGACTGCTATTCGACTAACTAAAGTTTAACTGAATATCTAGGTGTAAGGGTAGCAGTCCCTCTATTAAAATGAAGCAATACTTAGACTTGATGCAGCATGTGCTGGAGCACGGCACAGAAAAACATGATCGCACAGGGACCGGAACCATCAGTGTATTCGGATACCAGATGCGCTTCAACCTGGAAGAGGGCTTTCCGCTGGTTACCACCAAGAAACTCCACCTGAAATCCATTATTCATGAGCTGATCTGGTTCTTGACTGGCGACACCAACATCAAATATCTAAAAAAGAACAATGTACGAATTTGGGACGAGTGGGCTGACGAAAATGGAGACCTTGGACCTGTTTACGGCTCACAATGGCGTTCATGGCCAACTGCCGACGGGCGTCACATTGATCAGATCTCACAAATTATCAAAACCATAAAGGAAAACCCGGATTCGAGAAGGATCATTGTCTCTGCATGGAATGTAGGAGAAATAGAGCACATGGCCTTACCCCCATGCCATGCTTTCTTTCAGTTTTACGTAGCGGATGGGAAGTTAAGTTGTCAGCTTTATCAACGTAGCGCAGATATATTCTTGGGTGTACCGTTTAACATCGCTTCTTACGCCTTGTTAACGATGATGGTCGCTCAGGTTTGCGGTTTAAAATATGGAGATTTTATTCATACCCTTGGTGATGCTCACCTTTATAACAATCACCTGGAACAAGCTAAATTGCAGCTAAGCCGGGATCCTAAGCCACTACCAGTCTTGACAATTAATCCAGAAGTAAAAGACCTCTTTGCCTTCAAATTTGAAGATTTTACGCTCGAGAACTACGAATCTCATCCGCACATTAAAGCAACTGTGGCGGTATGATCGTATCTTTCGTAGTTGCCATTGCCGAGAATAATGCCATTGGTAAAGATAATAAGCTCCTTTGGTCTTTGCCAAAAGACATGAAACACTTTAAGGAGATCACGAACGGACATACGGTGATTATGGGCCGCAGAACGTTTGATTCCATGGGCAAACCCCTGCCCAATCGCCGCAACATCGTTATTACCCGTAATCGGGAGCTCAACATCGAAGGAGCCGAAGTAACGAACAGTTTGGCAGACGCACTATCGCGCTGCGCAAAAGATGAGGAAGTTTTCATTATTGGAGGTGCAGAGATATACAAGGAAGCACTGGCCAAAACAGACCGCATTTACCTGACCAGGGTACATGAGCGCTTTGATGGAGACACTTACTTTCCAGAGCTAAACATGGAAAAATGGGTAGAGACTGCGAGGGAGGAACATCAGCCAGATGAGAAAAATCAGATTGCTTTCACGTTTTTGACTCTTGAAAGCAAACAGTTGACCCACCAATAAAAATTTAGCGAGGCGGCCTATTAATTAAAAATTTAATTAGATTTGCCGACTTGTTAAAAAAAATTTATACCAAATAGACAATAATTACAAACAACAAATGCAAGGTAAAGGTTTTATTAAATTTATGGCAATACTACTAGGTATTGTCTGTGTGTATTCCCTCTCGTTCAACGTGGTTACGTCGAACGTTGAAAAAGATGCTAAAGCGTATGCGAAAGGCAATCCTGAGAAAGAAAGAGCTTTTCTGGATTCCATGGCTACAGTACCGGTTTATCCAATTTTCGGGTTCAATTACGAATTCTGTAAATCAAAAGAAATCAATTTAGGTCTTGACTTAAAGGGTGGTATGAACGTTACCATGGAGATTTCATTGGCTGAGCTGGTTAAGTCTTTAGCTGGCAATCCCGATGACGCTAACTTTAACCAGGCAGTTTCAAATGCTCAAAAAGAGCTAAACGCTGGAGGAAAAGACTTCATTAACTTGTTTGTTAATAACTTCGAAAAGCTAAGTCCTAATGCAAAACTTGCTGATTACTTTGCGAATCAGGACAATGCACAACAACTTAAAGCAAATGCAAGCAATGACGAAGTAAGAACTTATTTGTCTAAAGAAGCTACAAGTGCGATTGACCGGTCATTTATCATTATCCGCAGCCGTATTGACGGATTCGGTGTGGTGAGCCCGAACATGCAAAAACAAGAGGGCACGAACCGCATCCTAATAGAGATGCCAGGTGTTCAGGATAAAGAAAGAATTCATAAGTTACTACAAGGATCTGCTGAATTGCAGTTCTGGCAAGTATATCAAAATGAAGAAGTGTATTCCGTATTGGAAAACATAAACAAAACACTTGCTTCTACACTAAAAGACACGACAGGTACTAAAGCTGATACCGCGGCAATAGCAGGAAGTATACTGGCTGGACTTGGTAAAATAATTGATGCTACGGATTCTGTTGCATTAAGAAACGAGCTCTCGATAAGCAACCCTTTATTCTCGGTATTAAATATCCCAACTTACCAGGGCCAAAACGGACAACCAGCTTTGCGTCCGGGACCAGTTGTTGGTTGGGTTGCACAAAAAGATACAGCTAAAGTTAACAGCTACTTGAAAAGACCAGAAGTTGCAGGAATTGTTCCTTCAAGCTTTAAATTCATGTGGAGCGTTAAACCGATCGAAGGTTCAAAAGTATTTGAATTGTATGCGATCAAAGTGACCAACGCCGATGGCAAGCCAGACCTGGGTGGTGAATCAATCAGTGATGCCCGTCATGATTACGATCAAAAAGGCAAGCCTGAAGTTACCATGTACATGACTGGTGAAGGTGCTGCCAAATGGAAAAAAATTACTGCAGATGCTTCTGCTGACGCAAACAATAAAAAAGCAATTGCTATTGTATTGGATAATAACGTTTACTCTGCTCCTACGGTTCAGAATGAGATACCTAACGGTATTTCATCAATCACAGGAAGTTTCACTGTAAATGACACACAAGATTTATCAAACATTTTAAAGGCTGGTAAACTGCCTGCACCTGCGAGAATTGTTGGAGAGTTTGTTGTTGGACCATCTTTAGGTCAAGCTGCTATCGACAACGGTTTGTTGTCGTTCTGTCTTGCATTCGTTGTGATCCTTGTATTTATGGCATTGTATTACAACAAAGCGGGTTGGGTAGCTAACCTTGCATTGGTGATCAACTTATTCTTTATCATGGGTATTTTGGTTTCCTTAGGTGCTGTTCTAACTTTACCTGGGATTGCCGGTATCATCCTGGTAATCGGTCTATCGGTTGATGCGAACATCCTAATCTTTGAACGTGTACGTGAGGAATTGCTGCATAGTAAAAGTACAGCGGTTTCGATCAGAGAGGGATTTAAGCATGCGATGCCGTCGATCATTGACTCAAACGTAACTATCCTGATCTTAGGTATTATCCTTTACATCTTCGGTAGCGGACCGGTTCAAGGTTTCGCAACTACCTTGTGTATCGGTATTCTTTCTTCATTATTCTGTGCGGTACTTATCTCCCGCCTGGTATTTGAAGGCTTATTAAACAAAGGATCCAACATCACTTTCGGAAACAAAGCAACGATGCATGCTTTCCGTGATATTGCTTTCAACTTTGTTGGACGCAGAAAGATTTATTATTCAATTTCAACGATCATCATTGTTTTAGGATTCATTTTCTACTTCAAAAACGGTGGCCTTAGATTAGGTATTGACTTTAAAGGTGGACGTTATTACATCGTTCATTTTGACAAAACAATCAGTACAGAGGATGTAAAAAGCCGCCTAACACCAGTATTCGGAAACGAAGCACCGGAAGTGAAAACTGCAGGTGAAAGCAATCAGTTAAAAATCACTACAACTTACCACATCTCTGATCCAGCGTTAACTGCGGATAAGGTTGTTGAAGATGCCTTAAGGTCAGGTTTGGATAAAACAGGATCAAAATACACCATTGAGAGTAACCAGAAAGTAGGTCCGATTATAGCGAGCGACTTGGTTTATAGTGCATATGGTGCGATCTTATTCTCTTGTTTGGTCATGTTTATCTACATCATCATCAGGTTTAAGAAACTAAACTACGGTTTGGGTGCAGTTATCGCCTTGTTCCATGATGTTCTGCTTGTATTATCGTTCTATACCATTTTAGATGGTGTACTGCCTTTCTCTTTAGAAATTGGACAGGATTTTATTGCTGCGATCTTGACAGTAATGTCTTACACGATGACTGAAACGGTTGTTGTATTCGATAGGATTCGTGAGAAACTTGCTGAAACCGGTAAAGACGACATCCATGGCGAAGAGCGTAACACAGTGATTAACTTTGCGCTTAACAGCACCTTGAGTCGTACCATTCTTACCTCATTAACCGTATTCTTCGTATTGCTTGTGATCTTCATCTTCGGTGGGGAAAGCATTCGCGGGTTTATTTTCGCCTTGTTAATTGGTCGTGTAATTGGTACCTATTCTTCATTGTGTATCTCTACACCAATTGTTGTAGATTTAGGAAAATCAAAGTAACATAAAACACCATACTAAAAAAGGTATCCTCAAAAGGGATACCTTTTTTGTTTCTTATATTTAGTGCATGGATCATACCATTAAGCTCATCGAATGTCCAAGAGATGCCATGCAAGGCATCCATCAGTTTATTGATACGGACCTGAAGGCCGCCTACTTAAACCTACTCCTTCAGGTTGGCTTTGACACATTGGATTTTGGAAGTTTTGTTTCCCCTAAAGCGATCCCACAATTAAGAGACACCAGGGAGGTTTTGGCCCATTTGGACCTGAGTAATACCGAAACCAAATTACTTGCGATTGTAGCCAACCTCAGGGGTGTTGAGGAAGCCGTGGAACATCCGGAGATCACTTACCTTGGATTTCCCTTTTCCATTTCAGAAACCTTTCAGCAGCGCAACACAAATTCGAGCATCTCAGAATCCCTAGTTACGATAGAGAAGATGCTGGAACTAGCTGGTAAGTATAATAAGACGGCAGTTATTTACCTTTCGATGGGATTCGGTAATCCCTATGGAGATGAATGGAGTGTGGAACTGGTGGAGAGATGGGCCGATGCGCTGGTAGAAAGAGGCGCAAAAATACTTTCACTGGCAGATACAACTGGAATATCGAGCCCAGAGAAAATCAGCTATCTGTTACCCCGGCTGATTGAGCGCTTTCCGGAAGTGGAGGTGGGTGTCCACCTACACAGCACTGCAGCAAGCAGGGTGGAGAAAATTGACGCCGCCTATAATGCCGGCTGCCGAATGTTTGATAGTGCTTTAAAAGGCTTCGGAGGATGTCCGATGGCAAGTGATGAGCTTACCGGGAACATAGCAACAGAGGACTTGATTGCTTACCTTACAAAAAAAGGCTTAGATCTTCATCTAAACCTGGACAAATGGGCTGAAGCCATGGCCTTTTCTCCACTTATTTTTTAACCATTTTAAAGTGTTGTATTCCC
>JAQBOT010000293.1 GCA_028287885.1 Pedobacter sp. | reverse complement strand
ATTTTAGCGAAGACTTATTGACATTTACCCGAATTTACTGCTGTAGAAAGCAGTGCAATCGATACTTATTTAACTTAACCTCTCAATTATGCAAGAAATTACCGCTTTTATAGTAGATGATGACCTCCAGAGCAGGATCATCCTCATCAAAATGTTACAGCAATATTTGCCTGAGATTAGTATAGCAGGTCAGGCAGCTTCTGTTGATGAAGCATGTAAAGGAATAGAAAAATCTCGACCCCATATTGTCTTCCTGGATATTCAAATGAATGGGGAAACGGGGTTTGATCTGTTAAGACGTTTACATATAATCAACTTTGCAGTCATTTTCATTACTTCCTTCAATAATTATGCAGTTAAAGCCTTCAGGTTCAACGCAGTTGACTATTTACTTAAACCAATAGTACCCTCCCAATTGGTGGAAGCCGTGGATAAAGTTAAAGACGGAACAGTGGTCAAGCAATTGGCTTCTATAATGCATACAGACCAATTATATCCGGATATAACATTTCCACCAAAAATCCACGACAAAATCGCCGTACCAACCGGAGAAGGGCTCATTGTTATTCCTGTAAATGAAATTATCTATTGTCACGCAGACAGCAATTACACTAAGTTTGTCCTTATAGACGGTAAATGCATACTGTCCAGCTATACTTTGAAACAGTTTGACGAAATATTAACCGCACAATCCTTTTTTCGTGCGCACCGGTCTTACCTAATCAATATGGCCCACGTGAAAATGTACCGCAGAGGCGAAGGCGGCGACATCGTAATGAGTAACGGCCACGAAATTGAATTGTCACGCACGCACAAAGATGAATTTCTAGATCTTCTAAATGTAAAGCTGCCAAAGTGCGGATCCCTCCGCCTAAATAAATGAAACAATGGTTTTAACACCATTATCCTGCCATTCACTAGATAGCGGTTCCAAGCATTCTTTCCAATATTACTTTTGACTATGGATATGCAATAACAACGGATTAGTTAACTATTTATTAACCATTAAAAAAAAGGGGGAGTTTGATTATGCGACAGATAAAAAATCTCTATGTAGCCATCCTGCTGTGTATGATTGCTATTTCAACAATGAGTCTGAAGCCCTATAAAAGACATCACCATAGCGCTAGAGCAGTCACCATTACGGACGTTGATTTTGCCGTGTCGGCCAATTCATATGCTGGAACATTTACGACTGGCGGGGCACTTCATATTTCAGGGACTTCCACAATGAAAGTTCATGAGTATGCCAATGGTACCAGATTAAAATGCCTGCTTGTACTGACAGCCCCAAAAGGAACAATAACCATTCGCCAGCAATGTAATGTTCCTGCTAATACTGGAAAGTGGCAGATTGTCAAAGGCACAGGCAAATATGAAAATCTAAGAGGGCACGGAACACTTACGATGCCGCCAAATACAGAAGCTATGACTGGAGTGATCTATGAGAAATGCGACAGAGGTCGCCACGACAGAGACCACCACGACAGAGAGCACCACGACAGAGATAACCACGACAGAGATTACGATGATTGAAAATCCTACCATCACTGAAATAGTCTAATATAAACCATAAAAAAAGGAGAATTAACTATGAAAACCATCAAAAACCTAGTTCTAGCATTCCTACTGTGTATGATTGCTATCCCATCAATGGCTTCGAATTCGTCTACTAACCATGACGACAAGTACAAAAAACAGGTAAAATACACCAAAGCCAAGCCGATTACCATCACCGCAGTTTATGATTTTTCAACCTATCCTAATGTTTGGGGACATTTTTCAACTACCGGAGCACTTTGTATTTACGGTTCGGCGTCTGCAAGATTTTGGGACTACGACCGGGGTTGCTTCACTAAGGGTACTGTTGAACTTTGCACAGAATATGGAACTATAACCATTAAAGAGAAAATTAACTTAAGAACTTACTGTGGAACTTGGGAAATTCTTTGTGGCACCGGTAAATACGAGGGTATCAAAGGACACGGTACACTCACCAGGGCATATTGTACCGAAACATTGTGCGGAGTAGTCTATCTGGTAAAGGATAAAAATAACCACTACGGGGACAGAGATTAAATAGCATTGAAAATTGATTTTTCTAAGAAGAAGATGCAATAAAACGAAGCTTGTTTATTAAATTTAACTTAAGGAGGCGATAGCCTCCTTTTGTTTAGTATCCCGTCTTTTCTACCCGTTTTAGTTTTACCAGGCAGCTATTCCTAAGCTTTATCCGCATATGAGAAAAATCACACTGCTTATCATATGGATTGTAGCAAGTCATTCCGTTTCCTTTGCACAAACCGCGACAGTTAAAGGCGTTATTTTCGATAATTTCAATCAATTTAATCTTGCTGGTGCAAACGTTTCGATACTCAAGCAGCAAGACTCCACTTTGTATAAGTCTACCCGTAGTGATGTCAATGGAGCTTTCGAATTTAGAAATCTATCGCCCGGAAAGTACCTCCTATCGATCAAACACTCTTTGTATGAAGATAGGATTAGTGAATTGCCATTAGATTCCAATTCAAATGTTAATACCGGCGTTATTAAATTGTCTTATAAATCCATAAATTTAAAGGGCGTAACCATCCTTCAACAGATCCCCAGGATCAAGATAAATGGAGACACAACAGAATATAACCCTTTAGGCTTTAAAATACGGCCAGGCGCGTCAGTCGAAGACATGCTTAAAAAACTTCCCGGCATTCAGGTTTCCAAAGATGGTACCATCAAAGCCATGGGCACCACGGTGGAGAAGGTCTATGTTGATGGTGAGGAATTTTTCGGCAATGACCCAACTCTCGCTACAAAGAACTTACAGGCAGACGCGGTTGCCAAAATACAGGTCTTCGATGAGAGAAGTGACCAGGCAACTTTCTCAGGGATAGACGATGGTTCACGAACGAAAACTCTCAATATTCAGCTGAAAAAAAATATGAACAGAGGGGCGTTTGGAAAGCTGGATCTGGGCCTGGGCTTAGATAAGAAGTGGGATAACACAGTTATGATCAACCATTTCAATGATAAAACGAAGTTATCTTTTTACGGGGCCCTTAGCAGTATAGATTTAGATGGCCCGAGCCCATCTCAGGGCAGAACGTATTCGTCCAGTAACCTTACCGAAGTGAATGCTAACGTTTCAGGGCTTGGGTCTATGGCAGGTACTGACAATGAACTAAATAGTGTACTGTCGTCAAGTGAAGGATTGCCGAGAAGTATATCCGGTGGTATTAACTTTTCTGATAAATTCAACCATGCTCAGCAAAGCATCAACGGCAGCTATCAATATAACCATTTTAGTAATACAGGGTTTGATAATACATATTCACAGTCTATCTTACCTGATACGGTATTTACAAGTAATGAAGGGACAACAAATAACAGTACCAACCAGCGTCATTTCCTTAACGGGACTTACGAATGGCAGCTTAACAAGTCTACCTCTATTAAATTAAATGTTAACGCTTCCGAAGGCAAAAGCCGGGGAAATTCTGCTTTTGCAAGTGAAGAAAGGAATAGTCTGATGAAGCTTGTGAACAGTAGCACCCGGAGTATCAACGCAAATGGTGAGGACAAAAGCTTAGTATCAAGCTTTTTGATACGAAAGCGGTTCAAAAAAGCAGGTCGGACCATTTCTTTCAATCTTGGGCAAAATTACAGCGACAACAAATCAGATGGCTTTCTCTATTCATTGAATTCCTTTTATAATAAAAACGAAAAGGTTAGCTTAAGGGACACAACCGATCAGAAAAAAACAAATAACAGCCGTTCAACTTCAATAAACGGATCTCTTGTCTATACCGAGCCTTTGTCTAAATCGTTTTTTATGGAGCTGAAATACGCTTTTGCTGGTAGCCACAGTAATTCACAACGTTCATCACTCGAAAAGGGTTTAGAAGGAAATTATGATATTCTAAATGATACCTTAAGCAATCATTACAATTTCGATGTATTTACCAATGTAGCTGGTATCGCATTGAAGTACAACAGTAAAAAGGTTACCCTGGCTTTTGGTAGTTTGGTGGCAAGATCAAGGTACAAGCAATCAAACTTTACCGGAGAGGCCGCACTGACACGAGACTTCTCCAACCTATATCCCAAAGCTACATTTAACGTTAAATTTAACGAGAACAGCA
>JAQBOT010000286.1 GCA_028287885.1 Pedobacter sp. | reverse complement strand
AGTGGTCCCAGCCTATCGAATCGGAAGCTATTTTGATTATAAGAGTTGACCAGGGTATCATTGGCAAGTCTGATTTTTGCCAATCTGCCTGAAGGCAATACAACCTTCTGGTCCTTTCTATCATAGATATAATTGTTAGCCCTGTCTCTTAAATCCGGCTCTACCTGAAAACTATCTTTGCCTTCGCCTCCAACCATCCGAACTTTAATACCCGAACTTTCCCTGCCTGTAACTTTGAAAACATCATCCTCAGCAAAGCCGTACAACCTAATTTCTTTGGTTTGCTCAGCTTTGAAAAGTCGGTGAAAAACACGCCTTCCTGTCGTACTATCCTTCTTTAAATTGAAGATCTGGAGATCAATATCGCCTTTCGGCTGATGCGAAACCAAAAACAATTCTCTTTCATCAGAAGCAGGAACTTCAACCGTCTTTGCAAGGAACTTATAATAATCCATGGCAAACTTGTCCAGGTTATTTACCCTGCCATTTAGTTCCCTGTTCAGCTCTGTGCCGTTTTGTTGATATATGACGCGAGGCATTCTCTTGATGGCGGCGGAAACCAGTGCAGGAGTAATCGTCTTCTGTACCGTTTTCACTTCTGCCGCCCAGTCGCTTTCACTGAGTTCTGTAAGAAAGTAACGGTCAAAGTACCTGGCATTATAGTTCCATCCATTGATGTCACGGATATGTTCTGAATAAGGCTGCAGATTCGACTTCAATCATTGATGTGATAGTATCCAGGGAAATATTCCTGAAGTTTTGTAGAACACCTTATCTCGATCTCGCGGAACCGCTTTGTAGAGCGTAACGCCCTTGTCCTTGGCTGGCGTCCAGCGCCAATTGTCTTCGCGCCTATCCCAGTCACCAACAATAAAGTCTAGCAAACGAGCACGTAGGGTAAGTTTTTGGTCAGTGAGGTGATCATTGTCTTCACGCAATTTCTGCTGCACCTTTTCGGTGCTTTCAGTACGTTCAAACTCCAAAGGCACACGTTCCTCAAACAAATACGCTGCCTTCGCGAAGTCTTTTCTATACTCCTGAAGTCCAGGATCATCACCTACATACACGATTTCCGGGTTCGAGTGTGGTAAACCAAGCGCTTCTGCCAGTGGCGGTACGATCAGCGCCCCAAAAGGATGCCCGGTGGATACCTGATCCTGTATAATGTCTTTTGCAATGGTTGCCCTTAAACTCGGCGGAAGTGCCCGGTCTGGATACTTTTGGATCGTTCTTAGCACCCATTCCTTACCCTGAGCGTCTTTAAATCTGATCGACCGAGTCTGATTGCCCCCTCCGAGCTTTACAATACTGAGGCCTCCCCTCTCTTTTCGAATATCTAGTACCCGCATTCGGACCGGTGTCGCCCAGAGCTTGCGGTAGTTCTTTCCAAGGAACGTACGGTGTAGAGAACTTACCTGATTATATTCTGGAGCAATGGCCAGTGTTATAGAGTCACCGGCTGCATATCGTTGCCCAAAGACCGCAGTGGGCAACAACAATAAAAACAGAACGAACTTCTTCATAATGTATATGATTAAATCTTGCTTTTAGAAAACAATGCCCACCCTAAGGGCTTTCAATCCATCTACACCTTGAAGTTCTTCAATTTCTATATGCTCCACGTCGTCTTTTAATATATTTCTTGACTGAAGAACTTTAATGTACCCTACATATTCCTGAGCTTCCATGCTGTTCATATAAACAATAGCAATTTTTCCGGGCTGCGTTAGTCGCTCCTCAGAATTCTTTATATGTGCTTTATCTATTCTCTTTTTAACCAATTGATAGCGAATATTATAACCACCTTCAACATCGAATCGTTGTTCATCAGGTCTGAAGCTGATGTCAATTGCCTTTTCATGTACAAAGATCAATTGAGTTGTTTGCAAATAGTCAGATATCTCCGGAATAAGTGCATGCGCCGCTTGAGCAATGTTTGCGATTGCCTCCAAATGGAGCAGCCGGAATGTTTGTATGAGATTATTTGGTATTGGAAGCTCAGGCGCGATCGACTGCCCAACGTAAATGTCAAACTCTACCCCGTCTGTTCGGAATTTCTCAAAATAACATGGATATATATTCTGCAATGTGGCATTAAAGTCTTTCAGCATGCTGTTGATCTTACCATTAATGGTCTGCATACTTTTTTCATATTGTGTTCTGTTTGCATATACTATTCCATGCAGCCCCGTTACCACAAAATAGTTCTCAATGATTTCACTGAGTTCAGGCTTACCCTCCTGAAGCAACCGAAAATATGGTGGCAACTGGCGCAACAGGTAATCTTCAATTTTTAGTATTTCAGTATCTGAAAGTTGTGCATGGGCTTTGTAGTTTGAAATCAAAGCGTCTGAGGGAATATAATCCTGAATGCCTGTCTCTAATTTTGATGCAATTGATTGTAGTGTGTTTTCTAAGAGTTCGAAATGCAAATTCAAGTCTTTTCTAATCGCAAGATTTCGCCTTACACTAGAGTCTTTAATATCGATCGCTCCATAGAACGGTTGAACATCCTGAAAGGAGATTGCTTTCAACTGTAGGGGCGCACCTGTCATTTCTGATTTCAGAGCCTCGTAAGCGGCATCATAAAACTGCCACTGAACTGCGGGCTGTATAGACGTAAACTTGTCAGTGATTACCCTTGTAAGTTCATAATTGAAGTCAGTAATGATGTTTTGAAAGAGTTGCGCAAGCAAAGAAAATGATGGCTCAAGTTTAGACAATGTATGGGTATCGAAGGTATTTGAATTCCTTGAATATACTTCCAGGCAACCCACCAACTTACCACTATAATAGAGCGGAAACAGCGCATAGGAGGTAACACCGTTCTGAAATAACAGCTTCAGCATTGGAAAGTGCTCCTGTTCCTTAGTTGAAATCTCTTGAAAGATCAACTTGCGTGGCGCTGCCAGATAATGGGCGAGCAGTTGTTGGTAGTCGCCCGGCATCGCAAGCTTTGTTAAATGCAGTAAAATGCTCTGAAATCCGGATTGATCATCCACAAGCGTTTTACCATTCAAGCGCAAATATGGCAACAAGCCGAATTCGAAGGTGTCCGTCCCACAAATTGTTTTCAATGCCTGAACGATATGCGCGTGATAACTGCCAACAGAACACTCGGTGTGTTCAATAATTACGTCTTTTATAGACTCTAAGGCGTACTCAACTGTAACCTCCTTCAAATTAACTACTGCTATTCCTTCAACAGAAAATTGTGTTGTTGGCAGTACCCGTCCCAGCATTGCCAATATAGTTGCATCATCCTTGGCATTCACCTTTAAGTGCTGCAGACTCAATTGAGGTAAAGAACCATGATTGTAAACTTCAATAAAGCGGGTGTCAATATGCAGGCGATAGTATTTCAGCAAATGAGTTCCCTGATCAACAATGGAGTAGATCGTAAACTGCTTATCTGTTAAAGAAGTATTGTAAAACTTCTTCAAGACCAGATTGTAAAAACTTGCCCTTAGGCTCTGTTCCATTTCATTGGGTCCGGTGAGGTTTAAACCCACTTTTAGTTCCTGTGTTATTGGATCCAAGATAATGGCATAGAATGCCGGCGTTCCAAAATAAAAATGCGGCGTCAAGGGGACGCCTAAAGCCCAGAGCTGTTGTTCCTGTTCATTCAACAAGGGTGAAAGACAAATGTAGATCAGCTCAAAAAGCTCTGCATATTTACCAGCGTCAGCTGGTGAAATCGGAAATCCAAGTTCCGGATACTTATCAAACTGGCTTAATATATAGCGGTAAATATTTTGCTTTGTAGATTTGTCCGTACGAGACTTTTCCTCGATAAACCTCATGAATGGTTTCAAGGAAAGGTAAACTTCAGCGCCAATCAGATTTTCTGTCAAATCATCTTGCCTTCCTAAATTTACGGCTATGGACTGCATGGTTTTAAAGAAATGTTTATCTAATATAACGCTTTAAAAACTTAAAACGCTGAATTACTGCCCCATCTACCACCTTATAATAGGAAAATTGAATACTTTTATCCAAAAGCTGATCTGCAATAACGTACCCAGAACTTGCGTCGGCCAAAAGCGCATATTTACCCTGAACTACGTTGCTTTGTTTTGCACCAGATCCACTAACCACCTGGTAGCCCCTACCTTTCTCAATAAATTGCAGCCCATGTTCGTGCCCGGCAACATGAATTAAGTTTTTATAGCCTGCAAATACACTATCGATTTTCCGGATCATCGTTCGGTATGCAGGATGTCTAAGGTCCTCCCTTGCCGGAATGAGGGTTTTCGCAATGGCATATAGAGAGCCGAGCAGGGGAACCGGCACATACAAGACTTTACTTAGACCCCTGAATGGAAACAAATGTTGCATCAACGTGAAATGACCGCCGTGATTGCCATAACTCATAAATGGATGGTGGCTGGCAAGTAAAATAACTTTCCCTTTGTTGTTGTTAAAAATCCGTCCGAATTCTTTAACTACATCCTCAGTCGTGCCACACGTGCAACCTGCATCCTTGTTTCCCTTTTCATGTGGAAATAACCACCATTCACTGTCAAAAACAATAATCGTTAGATCGGCACTTACCTTAATTTCCTGTGGGTCCGGACAGCCATTTGGGGGCAACATGCGCAGCCCGCTGTCGCTCTGATTCGAAATGAACTTCCAGGCTGCCTTCACTTTCTGCAAGCCCTCAGGCCCTGAACGATCCCAATCATGATTGCCAGGAAGAAAATACACTGGGGCAGCCTGTTCTCGCATCGGCAAAAACTGTGATTTAAGTATTTCTTTATCCTTGGTCTGCTCAGGGCCAGCAGCCAAAGCCATGCCCCTCGAGTATATGTTGTCGCCTAAAAAAAGCACCGTTGTTCGATCTTTCAATATATGGTTTGCCGCGCTTCTGATCACCTGCACTTGCGCTCTGTCAACCTTTCCTGCATCACCAATCAATATTACTCTGCTTAAAACACTATCCTTTTGCTGCCCGGCAGCAGGTCCAAGCTGACTAAAAATGAACAAAATGATAATCAATGATCTCATAAGCAAAATCCGCAATGGCTATTTTTACGGTTCCTTATAAACGAACTTCAGTATGTTTCCATTCGTAACTTCATCGCCTTCATTTGAAATATAAAGGTTTTGATCTTTATCAAAAGCCAGGCCTTCCGGTTGATTGAACGTATTAGAATGTAATCGATAAACACTCTTGATGTTCCAGTCTGGATCGGCTACAACCAGTATCTTGTTTACCGCAGAAAGTATATACCAGTCTTTTGTTACGGGATTACGACTAAGGGCTGAGGGTCGTAGACCGTGTGTTAGTTCGCTTCCAGATCTTTTAACTGCTTTCGTGTTCAATATGAAAGTTTCTTTCAATTCTAATTTCCGACTGCTCCCATCATATTTTAATACATATCCCGTTGTTTGATATTTCTTAGCGCCCAGCTCCTCATCTTTACAAAGCAAAACCAACTCCGATGCGGCCTCATCCGCATACAAGCTTTCAAACTCTCCTTTCGGCACAAGCTTTTTCCATTCTTTTACATGATCAGCCTGCTTCTTTCCAAGTTCAGACAATGGAAAAGAATATATTGTACCGTTGCTTTTTAAAACAAAGATGGTATCCGACAGTATCGCAAGATCCTCAAAATCGCCTCTGCCGGCAAACTTAGTGCTCAATGCTTTCTTATTTGCCCATTGCTGAGAGAAAATCCCACCGTTTTCATCTTGCAAGGAATAGATCGTACTTGGGTCCAGGTTATTGAAAGCAAGTCCAGATATCTCATGTAAAGCATTTGGCAGAATGAACTTTTCCGGTTTGCTGAAATCATAGCTATCAGGACTCCCGAACTTGTCACCTGTGCTTTTGCATCCAAGGATCATAATGAGCGCCATTAAAGTTATAAAAGTTTGAGATTTCTTGGTGTTTGTTTGCATCATCGTTCATTTTTACCTACAAGCTAAGTACATGTAGTTTTCTTCGTGGGACCTATAATTCCGCATCACATTGAAACGACAATCGAAATAATGAATGCAATAACAGAGGCCACAATTCCGTACATAAACACATTATACGCTATACGCAAAAGCCTGTATTTTCGCCCAAGTACAACCCCTTGGCCATAAATATCCCTGATCAGACTTCCATATAGAAAGTCGCTGTCTTCCATCATTTTCTGTATTCCTGCATCATACTCTGCCAGACCCATACGGTAAAAGTTTCCGAAGAACAAAAGGTTCGTTCTTTTATTCTCGATATCCTGTAAGGTAAACGTGCCTGCAGGTATAAATGGCCTGGTTGCAA
>JAQBOT010000139.1 GCA_028287885.1 Pedobacter sp. | reverse complement strand
ATGCAGCTTTGCCGAAAGTCCTGGAATATGATTTTGCGAAACCTGTAATCCGTAAGAGTTACTACCCTAATCTGGACCAACTTGCCCGGGCAGCGATTAAAGACAATATTGTGGTATCGTTAGCCGGCCATGCAGATTCCATCGGCTCGTATAAACCGAACTGGGTACTATCCGACAATCGCGCCATCCAGGTGAAAGAATATTTGGTAAGTAAAGGAGTGAAAGAAGATAGAATTGTGACCACCCCTTATGGAAGCACTGTGCCAATTGCAAGCAATAAAACTGCTCAGGGACGCCAAAAAAACAGACGTGTAGAGATTACCATCAAAGACGCCTCAAAGTAGATTTTTTCTATGCAACACACCTAAGCAGATCCTTGATTCTGTAGAACACACTGCCCGTAATCAAATAGAATATGGGTCTAATCTCAATACATTAACACGCTTAGCGCCTGCATAAATTTGAAGTACTTAGAACTATTTAGTGTTCGCTCTTGTTACCTTGCTAACAAAAACTAAATTATGACTAAAGAAACAAAAATAATTGCAGGCGTATTGGCAGGAGCTGCCTTAGGTGCCGTAGTAGCTTTAATAATATCAACCGAGAAAGGTGAAGACCTTAAACACGAAGTAGCAGATTGGCTAGCAGACCTGGTTGACTCTTCAAAAGATAAATTATCACACGTGGCTGAATCAGTTGCAGATACCGTTAAAGACACTGTCTCAAAAGTGAAGGGATAGGAATAAGCATGAAGATTACGTTTCACGGTGCTGCGCGCGCAGTTACGGGCAGCAAGCACCTTATTACGCTGAGTAACGGTACTCAGATACTCTTAGATTGCGGAATGTTCCAGGGAATGGGTCAGGTAACTGACAAACTAAACGGATACTTTGGCTTCAATCCAGAAAGCATTACCTATATGGTATTGTCACATGCGCACATCGATCATGTTGGATTGCTGCCAAGGCTCGTTAAAGAAGGATTTACAGGGAATATTTATTCTACACCGGCAACAATGGATCTGGCAAGAATCCTGTTGATGGACTCAGCAAAGATTCAGGCTCAGGATTCGGATTTCGCCAGAGAATCTAACGGCGAAGATGAAGAAGAGGAGCCATTGTACACTGAGGATGATGTTATTCAGACATTGACTCAGTTTAAAGTCGTAGAGTACAACGAAGAATATGAGATTGATCCACGGATTACGTTGGTTTTAACCGATGCTGGGCATGTTCTTGGAAGCGCGGCTGTACACCTGACCATCATTGATGAGGGAAAGGATTACAAAATTACTTTCAGTGGAGATGTTGGTCGTTACAGTGATCTATTACTGAAAAGCCCGCAGACATTTCCTCAAGCTGACTACATCTTGCTGGAATCTACCTATGGCAATTCCCTGCATAAAGACCTGGAACCTGTAGAAGATCAATTGCTCGAAATCATCAACAACACCTGCATTGTTAAAGGAGGAAAGGTGATCATTCCTGCTTTCAGCGTTGGAAGAACCCAGGAGATCCTATATGCTTTAAACAGCCTTGAACTTAAAAACAAGCTGCCAGATGTTGCCTATTATGTAGATAGTCCGCTCTCAATGCAGGCCACACAAGTTTTGAAGAACCATCCGGAAGTATACAACAACGGCGTTAAACAAGTCATGAAAGTAGACGACGATCCCTTTAGCTTTAAAGGTCTTAAGTTTATTGAATCGGTCGAAGAATCTCGTCTTTTGAACCAAGATCCGCGCCCTTGTGTGATCATTTCTGCGTCTGGAATGGCCGATAGCGGACGGGTGAGGCATCACATACGAACAACGATAAGCAACCAAAAAAACACAATTTTACTGGTTGGTTATTGTGACCCAAAATCCCTGGGTGGGAGGCTAATTGCTGGAGAACCGGTCGTACGGCTCTTCAATGAAGAATACAATGTAATGGCAGAAGTTATTGCAATAAAGTCGATGAGTGCACACGGCGACTACGAAGATCTGCTTCGCTTTCTTTCTTGCCAGGACCCGCAATTCGTTAGACAGGTATTTCTTGTCCATGGCGACTATGAGGTTCAACAACAGTTTGCCCAGCGGATTATTGACAAAGGATTTAAACATGTAGCCATACCAGAATATCACGAGGAGTTTGAACTTTAAATGAAAAGACATGAGGTACATAGACAATATTTTCGGATATGCGGTACCTGTGTCTCTTCAGAACATCATCGTCGCACTAATTGCAATTGTTCTGGGGCTTATGTTCAAGTTCCTGGTTCGTAGAGCCTTTTCTCTCGCATATAGATTTAGTGATTATTACCTTTTAAAATCCGTTGCAAACAGGCTAAATAGGTCGTTTGGCTTCTTTGTACCGCTGGTTCTCTTGACCATATCGTTGGGCTTTATGACCTTAAGCCCTGAACTCCGGCAGCACTTATCTCGAATACTTCAAATTGGTTTAACGATCAACTTTGCGTTTCTTCTAATCAATTTCCTCAGTGTCCTGGAAGATGTTTTCTACCACACCTATGATCCAAATAAGGAGAATAATCTGCGTGAAAGAAAGTTGCGAACCCAGCTTGGTTTCATCAGGAAGTTCATTGTAAGTTTGATCATCCTGATCACCATATCCTCCATTTTGCTCAGTTTCGAAAGCATGCGCCAAATCGGTAAAAATCTACTTACCGGAGTGGGGATCGGCGGAATTATTATCGGCTTTGCCGCACAGAAGTCGCTCGGAAGTTTACTTGCCGGTTTTCAGATTGCATTTACCCAGCCGATACGTATTGATGATGTGTTGGTTGTTGAAGGAGAATGGGGACGCGTTGAAGAAATCACACTTACCTACGTGGTTCTGGGCATTTGGGATCAACGCAGGCTTATTCTGCCAATCACGTACTTTATTGAGAAACCTTTTCAAAACTGGACCAGGACCTCCTCTGAACTACTTGGCACTGTACACCTGAATTTGGATTATACGGTCCCGATAGATCCGATAAGAACAGAGTTAACTAGAGTCCTAAACAGCACTGACCTATGGGACAAACGGGTAAATGTGGTACATGTAACGGACAACAAGGAGTCTACACTGGAAGTACGTCTATTAATTAGTGCTGCCAATGCGGGCAATATGTGGGAGTTACGCTGCTTTGTTAGGGAGAATATTATCGCTTTTATCAACAATAACTATCCGGACAGCTTCCCAAGAACCCGGGTAAATCTTCAGGGAACTTCCTGAAAAAGCCTACCTTTAGCCCCCATGGACGTATTTGGCCAAGCCTTAACAGATCAGTTTATACATAATGAAGCCGAAATTCTATGGCTTCACAATTCTTATGATGAGCCTGAAGAAATGCCGGTTGACATCTTCTTTCGGACAAGGGAAGAAATGCCTTCAATGGAGTTGATGGCTCTTGAACTTTGCAAGGGTAAAATCTTGGATATCGGTGCAGGGGCAGGAAGTCATGCTCTATTATTACAAGAGCATAAGAAAGATGTGACGGCAATGGATATCTCTGCGGATGCGGTACAGATAATGCAACAAAGAGGCGTACGAAACGCAGTAGTTGGAGACATCAACCTGCATTCTTCTGAAAAGTATGACACCTTACTCATGCTCATGAATGGCATCGGACTAACAGGAAGCCTTGAAGGCTTCAAGTCCTTTTTAAATCATGCAAATTCAATGTTAAACCGAGATGGGCAACTTATCTTTGACAGTTCTGACATCGCATACCTGTATGAAGGTACTGAACTCCCTACCTCTCCCTACTACGGACAAGTTTCATATCAATACGAGTATAAAGGCCAGAAAAGCGAATGGTTTGATTGGCTATACCTGGATCAGAACACATTGATTGCAACAGCTAAATCTTGTGGCTGGACTTGCGAGATTATCTTTGAAGATGAGCAGGACCAGTATTTGGCTAGGCTTTTTCCTCCCAAATCACAGCTATATTAACAATCGTTTGAACCGCTTTTTCCATATCCTGCAGGGAAACCCACTCCTGTTTTCCATGAAAGGCATGTTCACCTGCAAATATATTCGGACAAGGCAGACCCATTAAAGACAACCTGGATCCATCCGTACCACCTCGTATGCTTTGCTGCTTCGGTAAAATACCAGCACGCTCTATTGCAAGTAACCCATATTCAATAACCTGCGGATGTTGATCCAACACCTTCTTCATGTTTCTATACTGTTCTGAAATATTTAGTTCGTAACGTGCATCTGGGTAGTCTGCAATTACCGCTTTTACAATGTTTACCAGTGTCTTTCCGTGTTCAGCCAGGCGTTCATCATCAAAATCACGAAGGATAAAACTCGCGCTTGCTTCCTCTACACTGCCTTCCATATCTACCGGGTGAATGAAGCCTTCTTTGGCCGCAGTGGACTCAGGTGATAGTCTGTCTTTTGGCAAACTGTGAATAATATCTCCGAGTATCTTGATCGCACTTTGCATCTTTCCTTTCGCGAAGCCTGGGTGTGAACTGATGCCATGGATCTTCAAGGTAGCGCCATCTGCAGAGAAGGTCTCATCTTCTATGGAACCGCAAGTCTCCCCATCAACTGTGTATGCAAAATCTGCTGCAAGCTTTTTCAGATCAACGTTATCAACCCCACGGCCAATTTCCTCGTCGGGAGTAAAGAGTATTTTAATTTCACCATGGAGGATGTTCGGATTCGCTACGATGAAGGCCGCAGCTTCCATAATTTCCGCTAGTCCCGCTTTGTTGTCGGCGCCAAGCAATGTATTGCCGCTAGCCGTAATGATGTCGTTACCAATTTGATTTTTCAGATCAGGATGTTCAGACATTCTAAGTATAACGCCTTCATCATCAGGCAATACCAAATCCTGCCCTTGATAGTTTCTGTGAATGATGGGCTTTACATTCAGTCCGCTACAATCCGGAGAGGTATCCATGTGAGAACAGAAACAAATAACCGGAACATTTTTT
>JAQBOT010000135.1 GCA_028287885.1 Pedobacter sp. | reverse complement strand
ACAAACACCTACGCCGGCTTGGAACTTGCGGTAGACCTGTTGCGAAGACGAAAAACACACAACAAGCAGATCTTTATGATTACGGACGGGAAACCGACCTGCCTGAAAGAAAATGGGCGCTATTATAAAAACAGCATGGGTCTGGACCGTAAAGTGATTAACAAAACGCTTAACATGGCCGCGCAGTGCAAGCGCTTACGCATACCGATTACCACGTTCATGATTGCTAAGGATCCATATCTGCAGCAATTTGTGCGGGAATTTACGGAAACCAACGGTGGCAAGGCGTTCTACAGTTCGCTAAACGGACTTGGAGAATATATATTTGAAGACTACATCAAGAACCGGAGAAAGACGGTCCGTTAAAATACGATCAATACAGTTCTTACAGCATTACAAACATGGATTACACAACGATATCAACGCTGGGGCAACTTAAAGCCTCTGATTATACCTCTTTATCCGTTAAAGACGAGTTACGAAAGAACCTGATTACACAGCTCCAGAATAAAGAGGCTGGCTTTGAGGGAATTCTGGGTTATGATGAAACCGTTATTCCGGATCTACAAACAGCCATCCTTTCGCGCCACAATATCTTGCTACTTGGCCTTCGCGGTCAGGCTAAGACACGTATTGCGCGACTGATGGTTAATTTACTGGATGAACACATCCCTTATGTTGCGGGATCGGAGATCTTTGATGACCCCTTGAACCCGATTTCCTGGTATGCAAAACATGAAATTGCAACACATGGGGATGATACACCCATTCTTTGGCAGCATCGCTCTGACCGCTATACGGAAAAGCTAGCTACGCCAGATGTAACAGTTGCCGATCTGATTGGGGACGTGGATCCGATTAAAGCGGCGACCTTACAGCTGACCTATAACGACGAGCGCGTGATCCACTTTGGTTTGATCCCAAGGGCACACCGCAGTATCTTCGTGATTAATGAGCTTCCCGATTTACAAGCACGTATCCAGGTTGCTTTGTTTAACATGCTGCAGGAAAAAGACATCCAGATCCGTGGATTTAAATTGCGCTTGCCTTTGGATGTTCAGTTTGTATTTACGGCAAACCCGGAAGATTATACAAACCGTGGCTCTATTGTTACGCCACTAAAAGACAGGATTGAAAGTCAGATCTTAACGCACTATCCGAAAACAATCTCTATTTCAAGGAAGATCACCTTCCAGGAAGCCAGGTTAACGCCCGATCAGAAACTGATTGAAGCGGATGGATTGGTGAAGGACTTGGTTGAGCAGATAGCGTTTGAAGCACGTAAGAGTGAGTTTATTGATCAGAAATCAGGCGTATCTGCCAGATTAACGATATCTGCCTATGAGAACCTGATTAGCACGGCCGAACGCCGCATGATCATCAACCGGGAGAAAAGCACCTTTGTGCGTTTATCTGATTTTAACGGCGTAATACCTGCTATAACAGGTAAGATCGAGCTGGTTTATGAAGGGGAACTTGAAGGTCCGGCTAACGTTGCCAATACCCTGATTGGAAAATCAATCAAAACCTTGTTCTCCCGTTACTTTCCTGATCCGGAAAAGGCGAAGAAAAGCAAGACAGCCAACCCTTATCAGTTGATTTCTGATTGGTTTGCGGATGGTAATACGACCGATCTTTCTGACATGCTGACTGCAGCTCAATATAAAAAGGAGCTGATGCAAATTAATGGCTTGTACGATTTGGTTAAGAAGTTTCATCCGAAATTGAGTGCCAACCAGACACTGCTGCTTATGGAGTTTGTGTTACATGGACTTGCAGAATACTCGCAATTGAGCAAAGACTTCCTTGAAGGTGGTTTTGGGTTCTCAGACATGTTTGAGAGCCTGTTTACAGCAGATCCGGATGAGGATGATGACATAGATTTTAGATAAAAATGGGTAGAATTGCTGTACTTATTCCCATCTGCATACTGCTGATTGCGTTTGATTTTTACTTCTACAATGCGGTTATATCTGTCTTCAAGAAGTGGAAGCCAGGAACGAAAAGAACATTTCGTCTACTTTGGTGGAGTTATAATTTGTTTTTGATTGCCGGAGTTTTCGCCGGTATCTATTTAAATCTTTTCTTAACCATACGTGCAATAATCCTGGTGTCGTTTTTCTTGACCTGTGGATGTAAGCTTGTTATGCTACCGTTCTTGCTCGTTGACGACTTAAGAAGGTTAGTAATTCGGGTTTTCCGTAAGCGAAAAGCTGAGGTCCCAGTTGCCGTACCTGCGGGTGATTTTTCTGACGCGTCAGAAGAGCGGGAAAAGCCTCAGGCGGAAACAATCAGTCGCTCGGAATTTCTTATTAAAGCAGGACTGGTTGCCGCCGCTGTACCACTCACCTCTTTAAGTTGGGGTATTGTTTCTGGCGCCTACGACTACCAGGTTAGACGAAGAGACCTGATCTTGCCTAACTTACCGAAAGCTTTTGATGGCATTAAGCTGGGGCAGATCTCTGACATTCACTCTGGTAGTTTTTACAACCGTACCGCGGTGAATGGTGGTGTAGACATGCTTTTGGCAGAGAAACCTGACTTTATCTTCTTTACCGGAGATTTGGTGAATGACATGGCCACGGAGATGCGGGATTACCAGAATACCTTTACGCGGGTGAAAGCCCCATTGGGCGTTTATTCCACTTTGGGGAACCATGATTACGGCGACTACCATTTCGGGAAGGAGTCTTCACCGGCAAAAGTTAAGAATTTACAGGATGTGATTAAAACTCATAAATTGATGGGTTATGACCTGCTAATGAATGAGAACCGGCGCTTGAAGGTTGATGGTGAAGAGATTGGCATCCTTGGTATTGAAAACTGGGGCATGGGCCGCTTTCCTAAATACGGAAGAATGGACCTGGCTGTGAAGAATACGGATGATTTGCCGGTCAAATTACTTTTGTCGCACGACCCATCGCATTGGCGCGGGCAGGTGTTACCAGAATATCCACAGATCGACGCCATGTTTAGTGGTCATACGCACGGAATGCAATTCGGTGTTCGTGTGAATGATTTTCAATGGAGCCCGGTAGAGTACATTTACAAGGAGTGGGCTGGGCTGTATAGAGAAAAACAACAGCAACTGTATGTAAATGTTGGTTATGGATTTTTAGGATACCCTGGCAGAGTTGGAATTCTGCCAGAGATCACCATATTTACTTTGAAACGCGCTTAGTTCGCGTTGAAACGATAGCCTACGCCTCTCACGGTTTGTAAGAGCTGTGGGTTATCTGGATTTGACTCAATCTTCTTACGAAGGCGTACAATATGCATATCCAGTGTGCGTGTGTTTACATCGGAGTTGTAGCCCCAAACAACCAGCATAAGTTCATCTCGGTTGATCACCTTGTTTGGGTTCCGCAGGAAATACAATAGGATCCTGTTTTCCAGGATGGTCAGTTCGATTTTCCGGCCTTGTCTGTATAGGGTATGAATATTCGGATGATGCTCCATATCACCGAAGCGGTGAATCTCTGAACGATCATTATTGGCCAGGAACTTAACCTTACTTTCAAGCATCGCTATAAGCACATCCATATTGAACGGCTTGGTTACGTAATCGGAAACCCCAAAGTTGTAGGCATCGATCTTATCAATATCCTGCGCCTTCGCCGTCATCATGATGATCAATCCCTCATAACCAAGACTGCGTACGCCCTGACAGATCTCAGAGCCTTGTTTACCAGGCAACATCCAGTCCAGCAAAACAATGTCGGGCTTTTCAGTTAGGATGCTGTGTTCAGCCAGTTCGCCATCGCCAACTTCCAAAACCTCATATCCTTCTGCCTGCAAACGATGAACCACCAAAAAGCGCAGGTTCTCATCATCTTCAACTATTAATATTTTTATCCCTTTAGACATTTTTCTAATCGTTATATGGTAGTGTTATTTTAAATTCTGTTCCTTCATTCACCTTGCTTTTCACCGTGATCTCGCCCTTCATGAAGTTCACCAGCTCTTTACAAAAGGCCAGGCCTAGTCCGACGCTGCCATTCTGGTTGTACTGGTTTTGGATCCTGTAAAACTTCTTAAAGATATTATTAATTTCCGGAGCGGGGATGCCAATTCCTTTATCGGTGAAGCGGAAAACGACCTTACCTTTGACGATTGAGGCCTTAACGTGCAGAAACTTTTGCCCCGGAGATGAATATTTGTAGGCGTTCTCTGCAAGGTTATCAAACAGGCTACCAAGTAATACTGGATCTGTGGTAAAGGTGCTGAAGCCGGAAACCTCATAGGTAAACTTAAAATCGGGATATTTAAACACATGAGATTCAATGGTACTTTCGATGAAATCTACGATGTTTACCTTGTCTTGGTTTAGTTGTATCGCTTTATTTTCAATTTGTGTGAATGCGAGCAGCTTGTTCATTAATCCGTTGAGTTTATCTGCCTCCTCATCCAGAATCCTTCCATACATATTCTGCTCCTTCTCTGATAGTGAACTTGCACTTTTGATGTTGTTTCCGGCGATTTTGATGACACTTACTGGTGTTTTAAACTCATGCGTGAGGTTGTTCACAAAATCATATTGCAGCTTAAACATGCGGTGGTTGATGTTCAAATTACGGTAAATTAGAAAGGCGACGAGCACGAGAACACCGTAAAAAAC
>JAQBOT010000419.1 GCA_028287885.1 Pedobacter sp. | reverse complement strand
AAAAATAACATCTGGGCATTATTCATTGACCCTGATTTTGAGTGCAAGGGAATTGCGCGGAATCTTCAAAGACTGATGCTGAACTGGTACTTTCTTCAAGGAAAAGATGTAGTATGGTTGGGCACGCTGCCTGGGACCCGGGCAGAACGATTTTACCGCATATCTGGTTGGCTTGAAAATGGAATGAATGGATCAAGAGAGATCCGTTTCGAGATGAGCAAGACGCGCTTTGAAACCGTGAAAAATAGCCTTTAACATGTTCGAAGTACTGTGCTCGGATCGCTTGGCGCAAAGGGCAAAGCTGTTGCAAAAGACATACCCATAGCATTACAGAAATAATGAATCCTGCCGCTTATTGAACCTACACTTACCTAATTCAAATACGAATCTAGGTAACCTGATTTGAAAGTTCTGAGTCGTCTGTCGTTATTTCAGTTTGAATGATGTATTCCGTTTCTTCTACACCTTCACGAGTCTCCCGGATAGGAAGGGGTTCCGGAGGTGGTGGTATCTCATCGGCAACATCTTTGGAAACTAGCTTTTCCTCACGTGATGGGTCATCACCTAAACTTAAGTTTTCCATCTTGTATTTAATTTAAATTCTAGTATTTGTATAGCATGTAATTACTTTTTTAAGTCATCAAAATTCTTAATAATTACCTCTTGTGCGCTGTGCGACTTATTGCTATGTATGTAGTTGAAAACAAATGGTATAAGGCTAAATATAACGAATATAAGGCAGATAAAAAGATGTTTTTTCGAATTGTACAACCGCGCTGCCTTCAGGTCATTGTTTGAAATGTTGATAGTCACTGCTGTGGTTAACGACTTGATCAATTCAGCTTCATAAAGTGAATCAGCGGTGATAGAATTACTTAAACTTGCTTTATAATCTTGCACATACTTTTCATACTTCTTGTACTGCAGTTCTAGATCTGTCGGCAGGGGTAAGGCACCGTATTTATATCCGGCAAATAGATTATTGTAAGATTTAAAAAGGTGAAATACTACAAATAACCAGCTCAGGATTGCAGCAGCTATAAAGACAACGAAAAGAACCTGGAAGTAATAGTTCTCAGAAGATCCAAACGTGAATTGGTTCAAAAGGTAGAAAATGACGGCGATAATTGCGGTTAGGATACCGATAGGAATATTCAAGGAGTCCGTCAAAGAACCCTGGCGATCATGTTCTTTATTGTACCAGTCCACCAAGAAAGTTAATCGATCCATGGTCTTGTTTGCCTTGTGTTAATTTACAGAAAAAATGGCGTAATTCATTGCATGTTTTCAATCCAAACAATGGCGCCATCAAAGTTAATTGTGTACCGAAGTTGTTCCTTTCAAGCGTTCTTTGCAGTAAAACGATTTATAATTATTAATTTAACCGTATGCAGAACAAAGGATTAAGAAGCCGGGAGTGGTTCGGTCGGAAAGGCAAAGACGGTTTTATATATCGAGCCTGGATGAAGAACCAGGGCATACCTGACTATGAATTTAATGGAAAACCGATAATTGGTATTTGTAATACCTGGAGTGAACTGACGCCATGCAATGCACATTTCCGCGATTTAGCTGAGTCAGTTAAGCGTGGTATTCTGGAAGCCGGCGGCTTCCCTGTTGAATTTCCAGTCATGTCCCTCGGGGAAACATTAATGAAGCCGACGGCCATGCTATTCCGTAATCTGGCAAGCATGGATGTTGAGGAATCGATTCGCGCCAATCCCCTGGATGGCGTTGTATTGTTATGTGGCTGTGATAAGACTACGCCATCGCTGGTGATGGGTGCGGCAAGTGTTAATTTACCGACCATCGTTGTATCTGGTGGACCGATGCTCACCGGCAATCACCAAGGTAATAAAATAGGCACCAGCGATGTTTGGCGGTATCATGATGATGTCAGGTCCGGCAAGATCCTGGAGGAAGAACTGTTAACTATAGAAGCCGCCATGTGCCGCAGTCAGGGTCATTGTGCCGTAATGGGCACCGCATCATCCATGGCCTGCATGGTGGAATCTTTAGGGCTCTCCCTGCCCGGCAATGCTGCGATACCCGCTGCAGACTCGAGAAGAAAGGTTTTGGCTCAGTTATCAGGTTTGCGCATTGTAGAGATGGTAAAGGATGATCTAAAGTTGTCAGATATCTTGACCAGGCAAGCTTTCGAAAATGCGATCAAGGTGAATGCGGCAATTGGTGGTTCAACCAACTTTGTAATCCATTTACTCGCTATTGCAGGTAGAATTGGTATAGACCTGAAACTAGATGATTTCAATCGTCTTTCTGAAAACATTCCTTTAATCGCCAACCTTCAACCTTCCGGTAAGTATTTTATGGAAGACTTATTTTATGCAGGCGGTTTACCGGCAGTTTTGAAGGCGTTAGATGGTATACTTCATCGCGACTGCATAACGGCCAACGGTCAAACCATCTCTGAAAATTACAGCAGAGCCATAAGTTACAATTCCGATGTAATATCAACTGTTGATTCGCCTTTTAACACAGCTACTGGCTTAGCTATTTTACAAGGAAATCTGTGTGAGGCAGGAGCAGTAATAAAGCCATCAGCAGCCAGTCCGCATTTAATGCAACATACCGGTAAAGCAGTCGTATTCGAAAACATTGAGGATTTTAAAACACGTATCGACCTGGACGACCTGGATGTTGATGAAAACAGCGTGTTGGTTCTAAAGAATGTTGGCCCAAAAGGATATCCCGGAATGCCGGAGGTGGGCAACATGGGAATACCGAAAAAGCTTTTGGCCAAAGGAATAACCGACATGCTGCGCATATCAGACGGAAGGATGAGTGGTACGGGTTTCGGTACAATTGTACTCCATGTATCACCCGAAGCCGCTCTCGGAGGCAACTTTGCAATGATTAAAGACGGTGATCTAATTACCCTCGATGTTCCAAAACGATTGTTGAATGTCGCAATTAGCCCCGAGCTTATGGCTGAAAGAAAGAAACAATTTATAGCTCCTGCAGAAGTCACTAACCGTGGGTATGTAAAGCTTTATATCGACCATGTGCAGCAGGCACATTTAGGTGCCGACCTCGACTTTCTCCGAGGGGGCTCAGGAAGCAGTGTACTTAGAGATTCACATTAACATTGATTTATGGACTTCGAAAATAAAGTAGCAATAGTTACCGGTGCCGGGCAAGGGATTGGCTTTGAAATATGTCGTCAACTTACGCAACAGGGCGCAATAGTTTATTTAAATGATATCGACAACGCGCTTGCAACCCAGGCAGCGGAAACCCTTTTAGAGGAGGGTGGTCGTTGTGTTGCATGTGGGGGAGATGCTAGCAATCTTGATTTTATTGAAAGCCTGGTTTCGCAGGCATTAACCGCAACAGGTGTACTTAATATCGTTGTTGCTAATGCCGGTATAACCCTCTTTGGTGATTTTCTTACCTACCCGAAATCATCATTTCAGAAGGTGCTGGATGTTAACCTTGGAGGGACTTTCTTCTTGACCCAGGTTGCAGCCAGAGCCATGAAAGAACAGAAAACAGGAGGCTCTATACTTTTTACTTCTTCGGTTACCGGCCACCAGGCGCATGAGAACCTGGCGGCTTATGGAATGACGAAAGCAGCCATTGAAATGTTAGCAAAAAACCTGGTCATAGAGTTGTCTCCCTATAAGATTAACGTAAATGCACTTGCACCCGGAGCTACCCTAACGGAGAGAACAGGTGCTGAACAGGACTATGAAGAAATCTGGTCGAGGATTACACCGATGGGAAGGCCAGCTTACTGCATTGATATCGCGAATGCAGCACTCTTCCTTGTTTCCGACAAAGCAAGGCACATTACTGGTCAAACGCTCATTGTAGATGGAGGCTGGACAAGTACAAGCCCGTCGCCGTTCTGATCGTCTCTAAATTATATGAATAAGGAACTTAGGTGGGTTCGGCAGAAAACTGAGCTATATGTAAGAGAACGCCTGCCGGGTCAATGATATAAAATACGTCGCCCCAATCTTCATTCTTAATAGGCATAATCTTTATTTCTGCATACTTTTTATCAAGTTCCAGGGCCTTTACATCTTTGAATCTTTTTTGTACATCCTTAACTTCCAGAAACAGCATTGTGTTCTCTAGCCATTCCTTATTGTTATAGTCCTGGAGGTAGAAACCAAGCGCTCCGGCTTGAAAAAGAGATAAACTATCGCTTAGTACCTTTTCTTCAAAGCCCAAATCACGATAAAAACTCCGGGAAACAGTATAGTTTTTTGCACCAACGAAGGCGCGTATAGAGTTCAGTTCAAATGTCATGATGCTTGAAGATACTGATTTTCCAGAACGAACTGCGGCTCTAAACAATTAAACTTCTTTTCATTATAAGATCAACCTGCTCTTCCGTTCCCATCATAAAAGGGTGTGCGCTTATTTCTACAAAACCGTTTCTCTGATAGAAAGATATTGCCTTGGTATTCTTTTCCCAAACCCCAAGCCAAACGTATTCCATTTTATTTTGTACAGCGATGTCAATTGCCTTATTGATTAACTCCTGCCCGATTTTCTTGCCTTGATGTTCCTTCAATACATAAATTCGCTCGATTTCCATTCCAGAGCTTTCCCTAAGCTCTGTCTGGGCTTGCCCGAAGTTTAGTTTAAGATAACCTACGCGGAAGTTGTTCAACACGGCAAAATAAAATTGAGATTGGCTTTGATTGAGTTCGGTACTTAGTTTTTCTTCAGACAACGAGGTTTCTAAATATGTCTTCATGTTCTCTGGGCTGGTTCCCCAGAAGAATGCGTCATAAAACGTTTCCCGGCTCATGATCTGCAAGTCCTCAAGATTGCTTATGTGAATTCGTTCAAGTACAAATGAGTCCTTCCTGCTTTCCATTCTGCAAATATAATGTTTGAGGATATAGACTAAGCAATTCACATGAATGCTGCTTTGCTCAGAATTGAGGTTTGCATGGAGATTTTCAATTTTATAACTTTCATGAGCAACCGATTTGATATCTTACACCATGGAACAATACGATAGCCGCGTAGACGCTTACATAGAAAAGAGCGCTGACTTTGCGAAGCCAATACTCAGACACCTTCGTGATCTTGTACATAAGGCTTCACCGCAACTGATGGAGACCATGAAATGGAGTTGCCCATTTTTTGATTGTGAAGGCGCAGTTTGCCAAATGGTGGCGTTCAAACAACATTGCGGATTTGGTTTCTGGAAAGCGACTTTAATGGAGGATCCATACAAATTATTGAACGCAGAGCCGGGTACCGCCGGCAGCTTTGGCCGGATTACCAGCCTTGCCGATCTTCCCTCAGATGAAATCTTGATCGAATACATACAGCAAGCAGTGTCTTTGAATTTAAAAGGTGTAAAAGCTCCTGCCCGCCCAAAGCCTCAAGCAGATAAAGCCAATGTTGGTATTCCGGATTACTTCAATGCCGTGCTCAGCCAAAATCCGGTGCTTAACACCCAGTTTGAGAAATTCAGCCCTTCACAGAAGAAGGAATATATAACTTGGTTTGAGGAGGCGAAAACTGAATCTACAAAGGCCAAACGAATAGCTACAGCTATTGAATGGATCACGGAAGGGAAAAGCAGAATGTGGAAGTATAAATAGCCTCCTTAAAACGGATACTCCCGTGGTTCCACCTGAACGCATTACCCATTGCAAGTGCAGGGCCAATGGTCTGCATGGAAAAACCCCTATATCTTTCCAGATTGTTGGTTTTTTGACTTTCTGTTGTACTTTGGTCGAAACTTATGTAACCTTACCTGCTAACTAGCTCCAATGAATGAAGAGTGCGATCGTCTGAAAATAAAAGGCTGGAAGAAGTGGGGTCCCTATGTTTCTAACCGCCAGTGGGGAACTGTTCGTGAAGATTACAGCGACAATGGCAACGCATGGAAGTATACCACACATGAGCTGGCGCGCAGTAAAGCCTGGCGCTGGGGAGAGGAGGGAATTGGCGGAATATCAGACGACAAACAACGTCTTTGTTTCGCACCGGCATTCTGGAACGGTAATGACCCCATGCTCAAAGAAGTTTTCTTCGGCTTAACCAATGAAGAGGGGAACCATGGTGAAGATGTAAAAGAGCTCTTTTATTATCTTGATTCTACACCGACACATTCATACATGAAAATGCTGTATAAGTATCCGCAAGGTGCCTTTCCATATGACGAGCTTCGAACTGTGAATGCTGGCCGAAGCAAACAGGAGCCTGAATATGAGCTACTGGACACCGGCATATTTAACGACAACCGGTACTTCGATATATTTATTGAATATGCAAAAGCAGACAAAGAAGATCTGCTCATCAAAATCACGGCACACAACAGGGCGGCAGATCCTGCAAACCTGTCCATTCTGCCAACAGTATGGTTTAGAAACAGGTGGTCTTGGGGCTACCATGATAAAAGTGCTTGCATCTCCAAAGACACGGAAACATCTATCGCCATAGCTGAGGATACCTTGGCTGACTATCATTTATATACCCAGGAGCCAACTGACTGGTTGTTCACTGAGAACGACACCAATCTAGCCAAAGTTTACAACTACAATAACGGCCAGAAGTACGCAAAGGATGGTATAAACGACTACCTCGTCAATAACGAAACCAGCGCGGTAAATCCAGATTGTACAGGTACAAAGGCCGCCGGAGTTTTTGAGTATAAGATTGAAGGCGGTAAGTCCGTATCGTTGTTGCTCAGGCTGTGTTCGGGGACCAACACCAAACCTTTTGAAGATTTCAACGAAATATTTGACAGGAGGGTCACTGAAGCTGACGATTTCTACAAAAGCCTGCAAAAGGACATCGAAGGTAAAGATGAAAGGCTGATACAACGGCAGGCACTAGCCGGACTGCTATGGAACAAGCAGTTTTACAACTATGATGTAAGAAAATGGCTGAAGGGAGATCCGGGAGAACCATCACCACCAGAAGGGCATACAACATCAAGAAATTTAAACTGGGTACATTTAAACAATGCCGACATTATCTCTATGCCCGATAAATGGGAGTTTCCCTGGTATGCCACCTGGGATCTGGGTTTCCATTGTCTAAGCCTGGCCCTTGTTGATGCTGCATTTGCAAAAAGACAATTGTTGATGCTAACGAAAGAATGGTACATGCACCCCAACGGCCAATTCCCGGCTTATGAATTCAATTTTGATGACACGAATCCGCCGGTTCATGCCTGGGCAACCTGGGAAGTTTACAAGCTGGATCAGCAGCAGAATGAGGGAACAGGTGATACCTTTTTCCTGGAATCTGTTTTTCAAAAGCTCCTGATCAACTTCACCTGGTGGGTAAATAGAAAGGATGAAAAGGGCATAAATATCTTTTCTGGCGGCTTTCTCGGTTTGGATAATATTGGTGTGTTCGACCGCAATATGAAGCTGCCTGAGGGGGTGCATATTCAACAAGCCGATGGCACCAGTTGGATGGCCATGTATGCGCTGAACATGATGCACATTTCATTGACACTTGCCCTCAGCAATAAGGTATATGAGGCCATGGCAACTAAGTTTTTTGAACATTTTCTCTATATCGCAGGTGCGATCATGAACATCATGGGTCCGGATGATACCGGGCTTTGGGACCGTGAAGATGAGTTCTTTTATGATGTACTTTCGATTAATGGCACCCGGTCGGTAAAGCTCAAACTCCGGAGCATGATCGGCATTATACCCTTGTTCGCCGTTGAGGTCATTAAGGATGAAACCTTGAAAAAGCTTCCACAGTTCGCCGCACATATGCAATGGTTTTTGGACAATCGGCCAGACCTCGCAAATCTCGTTTCCCGTTGGACCGAAAAAGGAACGAACGACAAACACCTTTTAAGCTTACTGCGTGGACATCGGATGAAAAGAATTCTTTCCAGAATGCTGGACGAAACCGAATTTTTAAGTGACTTTGGTGTACGGAGCCTGTCCAAAACATATCAGGCAGCGCCTTTTGTCTTTGACACCGGCCGCACAAAGCTATGCGTTAGCTATATTCCTGGAGAAAGTGATTCAGGGATGTTCGGTGGGAACAGCAATTGGCGGGGACCTGTCTGGATGCCGGTAAACTTCTTAATTATCCGAAGTCTCTTGAGATTTCATGACTACTACAGTGACGACTTTAAGGTAGAATATCCCACAGGTTCAGGTAGTTTTCTGTCGCTAAAACAGATTGCTGCAGAGCTTGGGAAAAGGCTCGTGTCCATTTTTAAACAAGATGATACTGGCAGGCGCCCTTGCTATGGCGGTAATGAGATGCTGCAAACAGATCCTCATTTTAAGGATCTTCTGTTATTCAACGAATACTTTCATGGTGATGATGGAAAAGGACTTGGCGCCTCACACCAGACGGGCTGGACTGCACTCGTAGCAAACCTGATTCAGCAGGGTTGCTGATATCTCAGTATCGGTAATAAGAAGAAAGCCTTCAAGGATAACCTGAAGGCTTTCTAATCTATCTACATTTCAGACTTATATAGTTCTTCCCGGATATTGTTGTAAAGCAGCTTCCAGGCAATCCATTGCTTTATTCAAGTCTGCCGTGTTTAACACATAGGCCATGCGTACCTCGTTTTTACCTGAACCTGGCGTCGAGTAAAAGCCTGTTGCCGGTGCCATCATTACTGTTTCATTATTCAGGTTGAAGCTTTCTAGCATCCATTGACAAAACACATCTGCATCATCAATCGGGAATTTAGCAACCACATAAAACGCGCCTCCTGGATTGGGGCAGAATACCCCTTCAATCGCGTTTAGACGGGCTACCAAGGTATCTCTCCTTAAGGTGTATTCTATATTCACTTCTTCGAAGTAGCTATCCGGTGTATCCACAGCAGCAGCACCGGCAATTTGCTCTACCATACCCGGACTTAACCTGGCCTGTGCAAACTTTAACCCCGATTTAATAACTTCTTTGTTCTTTGTGATCAAACAGCCCAACCGTGCTCCACAAGCGCTGTAACGCTTAGAAACCGTGTCCATAATGACTACATTTTCATCCAGCCCGTCCAGGTGCATCGGTGAGATGAATTCCCGGCCATCATAGCAGAATTCACGGTAAGCTTCGTCAGAGAATAGGAATAGATCGTACTTCAAGCAGAGCTCTTTCAGTGCATCCAGTTCTTCCTTTGAATATAAATATCCGGTCGGGTTGTTTGGATTACAGATGATGATTGCTTTGGTTTTTTCTGTAATTAATTTCTCGAATTCGGAGATAGCGGGCAGTGCAAATCCATTTTCAATATAAGAAAGGATCGGTTTTACAACCACATTACTCATACAGGCGAAGCCGTTGTAGTTTGCGTAGAAAGGCTCAGGAATAATGATTTCATCACCTTCGTTTACGCAGGTTTGCATGGCGATGGTGATGGCCTCAGATCCGCCGATGGTTACCAGTATATCTTCGGGCGTAATGTTGTAGCCCAGCTTGTTGTAATATTCTGTTAATTTAGTCCTATACGTCAATGTTCCCTCGGAGGAGGTATAGGCCCATACGTCAAAATCGATGTTTTTAACCGCATCCAACATCCCCTTAGGGGTAGCAATGTCCGGCTGTCCGATGTTTAAATGGTAAACCTTTTTACCCTCTTTTTTTGCCTGGTCAGCATAAGGAGTAAGTTTTCTAATGGGTGAAGCGGGCATTTGAACCCCTTTTTCTGAAATTTTAGGCATGCTGCAAAAATAAAAAACCCCGCTGATTAACGAGGTTTTTATGGTGAATATCTTGAAGAATTACTTAGCTACTGTTTCTCCTTTGATGTAAAGAACTTTTGTGCTGGTCTTCGCGTTAGAGGTAATCGTAACAATCTTGCTAAAAGGAAGTGCGGCTCCTGCTGGACTAAATGTTACTTTAACAATTCCGGTTTCTCCTTTTTTAACAGGTGTTTGGGTGTATTCTGGAACTGTACATCCACAGCTTGTTTCAACTTTCGAAATGATAAGTGGCTCATCACCAACATTGGTGAACTTGAAGTCTACAGAAACTGGTTTTCCTAAAACCACTTTGCCGAAGTTGTGTGATTCTTTTTCAAACTTAAAATCTGCTGGCAGGCTTTGCGCATGGACAGCAATCGTGGTACCTAGAATTAATGTAAATAGTAAAATTAACTTTTTCATTTGTTTATTGGTTTTTATGGCTTTAAAGAACCATGATCCTAAGCATTGGACTTATCAGGATCAAAAAGGTTCAATGCACTGAGTAAACAAAATTAACTTTTTATTTGTATTTTGAAGTATCCTCCTATTTAATTTACAATGCCGCCTTAAACCATGCTTTAGGAAAAACACTATCTTTGCCCCGTAAACCGATTGCTTATGATGCCAAATGTAAATCTTACAACCAATCCGATCGATACTTCTGAATTGAGTTTTGATGACTTCAAAACCATTGTTTTTCAGGACTATAAGATTGCTGTGGAAAGCAGACAAGCCAGTTTACTGGGTCGTAAAGAAGTGCTAACTGGTAAGGCTAAGTTTGGCATATTTGGCGATGGCAAGGAAGTTCCGCAAATCGCTATGGCGAAAGCCTTTAAGAACGGCGACTGGCGCTCCGGGTATTACAGAGATCAGACCTTTGCTTTTGCAACAGGGATAACAACAATTAAAGAATTCTTTGCGCAATTATACGCCAATTCAGATTTGGATGCTGATCCTTCTTCTGCGGGCAGACAAATGAATTGCCATTTCGCTACGCGCTCCATCAATCCAGACGGTAGCTTTAAGGATTTAACAGCAATGAAGAATTGCTCTGCGGATATTGCACCCACGGGTGCGCAAATGGCGCGCTTGGTGGGCCTTGCTTATGCCTCTAAACTGTTCAGACAAAATCCAGATTTAAGTTACCTGAAGAATTTTTCTGTAAACGGGAATGAGGTGGCTTTCGGTACCATCGGCAATGCCTCAACATCTGAAGGTGTATTTTTTGAAAGCATCAATGCGGCAGGCGTGCTGCAAATTCCTATGGCGGTATCCGTGTGGGATGATGGCTACGGTATCTCCGTGCCTGCAAAATATCAGACCACGAAAGAAGATATCTCGGAAATACTAAAAGGCTTCCAAAGAAACGAGGAACAGGCGGGTTACGAAATATATAAAGTAAAAGGCTGGGATTACCCGGGACTATGTGAAACCTACCAGAAAGCGATAGATGTTTGTCGCGC
>JAQBOT010000404.1 GCA_028287885.1 Pedobacter sp. | reverse complement strand
GTATGGCAGCGTCTATATGCACTTTATCACAGGATCTTGAACATACACAGGCAGTGCCCAGGCAACCGCTATCTTGCCAATTATCCAGATTAAGTACCGTCTGGGTAGCAATGATGGAATTAATCTGATTGAAATCTGCCGATTGAATCAACTGCGGAGGAACTGAAGCTATTTTTATTTTATAGCTGTTGCTTGCCAGCAAGTCGATGTGATCGACGGAAGTAGAACGTGTAGCGATATACTTGACACCTATTTCAGCTAGTTTCTTAATCACCTCAGCATGTAATTGATCGTCGACATTGACGATAACTGCGTCTTTGCCTTGGGCAAAACTGGCAGTTTCTAAGGTTAAATGGTTCGAGATAAGTGTTATTTCATGTTTCTTATGGTTGGCAATTGCGAGGGGCTCCTTTTCCGACGACTTAATACTATACGCTACTACTCTCATGATTTGTTGTTTTACGCTCCAAATCTAGGCTGTAGTCGGCGATTGAGGAATGAGTTTAATCAAGCATAAAAATGATTTTAATCAGTTTTTCATTTGCCGTAGTAATTGCAGATTAAGAATTTGAATGACACTCCCCTTTCTTTCGATGATATTTTCTGATTTAAAGTCGCTTAAAATACGACTGACAGTTTCAGTAGCCATCCCAGCCAGGGCGGCGAGATTGTCACGGGAGACTTTAATGGCAGGGTCAGGTGTAACATCCTGCTGTTTTTGCAGGCGTAACAATACTTCAGCAAGTCTTTTCCTTACAGAGTAATATGCGAGCTGCATCAGCTGTTGCTCTCTCTCCATTAAATCATTAGAAAGGATGCGGATAAACTGTCGGGCAATTTCTGGGTATTGATTCAGAAGGCTTTCAAGCATGTCTTTTGGTAATAAACATACCGTTGTATCTTCTAGCGCCTCTGCAGTTTCTGCGTATGGTTCATTTAATAATAAGGATGGTATCCCAAAGTATTGGTCATCCGTATAAATGGCTGTTACCAGTTGTCTTCCATCTGAGGCAAGCCGAGCCGTCTTTACCTTACCGTGGAGCACAAGATAAATACCTACAACTGCATCACCTTCATAATAAATGACTTGTTTTTTCTTGATCGTTCTTAACTTACGTTGTAAAACGGCGTTTTTCAATTCATTTAAACCGCTTGTTTTACTTAAAAGACTTGAAATCTCCTCCAGGCTTTTGCTGTAAAAAGCTTGGTGCTTGTTTCTCTTGCTTAGGCGGCTCTCAATTGCACCCAGCAGCTCCATATCATCAAAAGGTTTGGTCAGATAGTCGTCAGCACCCATGTCCATTCCTTTTCGCAAGTCTGTCCGCTCCGCCTTTGCAGTTAGAAAGATGAAAGGAATTAAGGAAGTTTCAGGTTTTTTAGCTAGCAGGTACAACACTCCGTAACCATCCAGTTCGGGCATCATAATGTCACACAGAATTAAATCGGGTAAATGCTTTGTAGCAAGTTCGATACCGGCTTTCCCATTATTTGCAGAAATAACCTCGTAGTTCGCAAGTTCTAGTATTTCTACTACACCCTCCCGAATATCATCGTTATCTTCAATGATCAGTACACATGCTTTATCCATTTATTTTTCGAATGATAGTGTAAAGGTGGTTTCCTTACCTATTGTGCTTTGAAAGTTAAGCGTTCCTTTCATCAATGTAGCATATCGGCGAACAATATTTAGGCCCAAGCCTGTACCTGGTATGTTGCCGGTGTTGTTTGCACGAAAAAATGGTTCAAACAAATGAATCTGCTCAGCTTCGGGGATGCCAATCCCATTATCCTTAACGGTTACTTTGCAGTGCTGCTCGTCTATTTCAGTATTGAACTCTATAAATGTATGCTCACCTGAATACTTTATCGCGTTACTGATCAGATTTATCATACAGTTCTTAAGCAGATTCGGATCAAGCAAGATCACACTTTCCGAACCCGTATGTTGATAAATGATATTTTGATTTTGCTTTGCGATCATTTGCATCTCTTCAGTGACCTCTTCTGCAAGCTGCACGAGATCAAAAGATGTAAATGTAGGTTCGACCTTGCCGGCTTCCAGCTTTTCAAGAGAAAGAAAGTCGTTTAGTATGGTGGTCAAATTGCCGACAGCATTCTTTATCTTGTTGACGTGTTTGTGAATATGTTCATTCTCATAAGGTTCGGCATATCTTTGAATCAATGATGCGGATAGTTGAATAGAACTTAATGGCGTTCGGAATTCATGTGATGCCATCGATACAAAACGTCCTTTCATCTGATTGAGTTCTTTTTCTTTTTCAAGAGAAACAAGCACGTCATCCTTGGCGTCATTCAAGGCCGCAACCGTGTTGCGTAAGGATTGTGTCCTCTCCTCAACAATTTCTTCAAGCTGAGCAGCATACTGCCTCAATTGCTCTTCTGCTTCCTTTTCTTTAGAAAGATCATGGATAAAGCCCGTGAACATTTTTCGGTCCTCATACTGAACTTCACTTACAGCAAGCCGGAAAGGAAAAGTACTTCCATCTTTACGCAAGCCTCGCACTTCCCTGCCCTTACCGATAATCGTCTTTTTCCCAGTTTGCTCATAGCGACCCAGATACTCGTCGTGTGCACTTTTATCCGGCTCAGGCATAAGTACGTTTATGTTTCGACCAACTACCTCTTCGATCTGATATCCAAACAGAGTTAAGGCTGCGGGATTAAGTGTTTCTATCAAACCCTTGCGGTCGATAGTAATTATTCCATCTATCGCAGTTTCAATGATTGATTTTAATAGTTTTGCGTTTTCCATCCGTTTACAAAGATATAGTTTTTGAGCAGTCAGGTAGGCTGACAACAATCATGAGTGAAACATGACCCAGGTCACGTCTGAATGAAAATTTTGTGTGCTACTTTGTTAAAATATTTACAAAGATCATACATGAGACACAGTTTTCACATTCCAGTATTAGGTTTAGGATATTCCGTAGACACGCCGCTGAAGGTTGCCAAGTTCGGCATTTCTTCCGTCGTCTCGATTGTTGATGACGAGTTACTCGAGCGCATGCGTGAACATCATTGTATAAAAAACAACATTCCATTTCATGCAATCACTGTCTATGAACAAGACCATCGGGCAAAAAGAACAACCGCATACCTGAACCTTCTAAACATGCTTGTAATACAACAGCTGTCTGAACTGAAAAAGCAGGACTTTCTTCCTGGGACAGATCTCAGCCGGTATTTTCAATTGCTTCCAGATGATAGTGATTTAAAGGTTCGATACAAAAACATGCTCCAGGCAGACGAAAAAGTTAAAATACAACTCGTAGAATTACTTAAAGAGGAAATTAAGCCTGGTAATATCGATGTAAATATCATGTCTAAAGTAGACAAGGCAAATTATACAACGGACAAAACCTATACGGGCGACGATTTTACCGATGCGATTGCAGCCATGCGTGGATTTGCGGAAAGTAGTCTATCCGCAGCCGTGGTGATATCTGCGGGATTAAATCCACGACTATATGCGTACATGGAAAGGTGCAGTAGCTTCTATCCTACAAATGGCAAATCAAACAAACAGATTATACTTAAAGTTAGCGACTACAGATCTGCCATTATACAGGCCAAGATGCTTGCTAAAAGGGGCCTTTGGGTTACTGAGTTCCGCATAGAATCGGGTCTTAATTGTGGTGGACATGCCTTTGCCACGGATGGCTTATTAATTGGCCCGATACTCGAAGAATTTAAGACGAATAGAAGCGCCTTATTAGAAGAGATCTTCTCGATATACAAGGCAGCTTGCACGACTAAAGGTATTATGATGGACAACATACCTGATCAACAGATTACGTACCAAGGTGGAGTTGGAACTTCAGATGAGCATAAGTTTCTTTTGAACCATTATGAATTGAATGCTGCGGGCTGGGGAAGCCCATTTCTCTTGGTTCCAGAAGCAACCAATGTTGATGAGGACACTTTGACTGCACTTGTTACTGCAGAAGAAACGGATTTCTATATCAGCAATAGTTCACCTTTAGGTGTACTGTTTAATAACTTCAGCAAGAGCAGCGCTGAAGATTTACGTAGGTCCAGAATTGAAAAAGGACGCCCTGGAAGTCCCTGTAAGAAAAAATATCTCTGTACAAACACGGAATTCACCAGTCTGCCAATCTGTACGGCATCACGGGAATACCAGCATTTAAAACTTGCTGAACTCGACGCCCTAAATTTAGCCGCAGCGGCAAAGAAAGCCCAATTTGAACTGATCACTGAAAAGGTCTGTTTGTGTGAGGGATTATGTGCTTCTGTTTATCTTAAAAATGGTTTACTTAAGCCACGGGAAAGCAAGGCGGTAAGCATTTGCCCTGGACCAAACCTCGCGTTTTTTTCGGGTAAATATACATTGGCCACAATGATAGATCATATTTATGGGCGGGTAGATTTGCTGAGTGGCGTTAACCGTCCGAACCTTTTCGTGAATGAATTAAATCTGTACATAAAATACCTTAAGAAAGATTTAGCAAGCCAGTGCCAAGGGTTAAGCGACAAAAAAGCAAAGTACTTTAACAAGTTTTCTGCGCAACTGCAACAAGGGATCGATTATTATAAGCGACTATTGCCTGAACTTAAGGACCAGCAACAATCACTTTACCTGCAAATGGAACATCAATTGTTGGAGGCGGAAGCTGCTTTGGAAGGCTTGATGATTTCTCTTAGGCAAGTTGCACTATAAAACACAAGGTTGCATTATAAAACAGCTGGTTCCCATTGGTTTTTGCCGCAATTCTCACATTCAAGATCATTTTTAGCAGGTGTGTCGCGCCTTAGGCCGCAATTTGAACAGACACATACGTCTTCACGCCGGTTTACATCTTTCCAGTAATCCTGATCATGCTCAGGAATTACAGACAAACCCGGCTTTATTTCTTTTTGCTCAACGATGGAGAAAGCTCCGCTCGTTTCCATGTACAGTCGTTTAACCTTGCCCAAATGATCTATACCGCGTGCCCGCAGCTGTTGAAGAACCAGGCTGCGGGACATACCGACATCCTTTATACACGTAAAATTTAGCGCTGATTCTTCTACAAGCACATTCATATCGCCTTGAAATCTTGTCTCCGCTTTCTTGTTGTTCATGATTATTCTGGTGATGACCCTTTCTGATATTACAACTACAATAGCGATCACCGCAGCGGGCAGGATCCCACGGTCAGGAGCCTGTATGGGCACGCCAATGGCGGCAGCTAAAGCCACCATGGCCGTCATCTCGGTTACGTTGAGTTGTAGTGCCATTCGCTTTCCCATCAGGCGTATGGATACGATCAGGATGATGTAGATAAGCACTGTCCGGATGATTACTTCAATGAAGAAGACTGCTGGCACATCACCAATCAGTATCCGGTGCAAATCTCCAAGGCTGTACTTTTCTTTTACCATGTGATTATATTATAGCTTTTATGAAGTCCTGGTCCTGGCAGTTTTCACAATTTGCAGGTCCATCAGTCTCTGTCGTTTTGCCACAATTGATGCATACCCAAAGTTGTTGTCCCGACATTCCCCGCGCCTTAATCATCTTTTCGTCTTTCGGTGGGAATACAGCGAGGCCGGGTCGCTCCTCATCTGCCTCAAGAATACTTAAAGATCCTGCAGGTTCCAGGTACACCCGTTTTAGTTTGCCCAGCTGATAGATGTTTTTGGTTCTCAGATCTGAAAATAGCTGTTGCCGGGTAACCCGTACCTCATCCATTTCAGCGAGCTGCAGAATTCCGTCCTTGACAAGAATCGTTGGCTTTCCCTGTAAGATTTCTTCAGCGCGGGGATACAACAAGCCGATGTAGTTTATACCCTGGTGCAGTCCAAGAGCTACAAGCAAGATCAG
Organism: Pedobacter sp.; assembly: GCA_028287885.1. Classification (GTDB taxonomy): domain Bacteria; phylum Bacteroidota; class Bacteroidia; order Sphingobacteriales; family Sphingobacteriaceae; genus Pedobacter. Next base: position 8,319 of record JAQBOT010000404.1, on the reverse strand, counting down.
CAGGCCTTGTAATATGCCGCGGTCGGGCATTTGCATGGGTACAGAGACAATTGCTCCAAGAGTAACCATGACAGTCATCTCAATGATGGTGAGTTGGCCAGTCATTCGTTTCCCAAGCCATTTTACAATAACTAGCAATGCGAGGTATACGATGAGTGTTCTTAAGAAGACTTCAAGCAAAAAGTCCGGGTTTGTATTGCCGAACATGATTCTTTGCCAGTCTGTTGGATTGATATCAGCTGGATTCACGTTATGTTTAAATAGTAGGATATCCGCCAGTTACTTGTACAGTAGATCCGGTCATATAGCTTGAATCCTTGGAAGCAAGCAATACAAAAATTGGCGCAAGTTCTGCAGGCTGGCCAGGTCTTTTTAGCGGGACATCCTGTCCGAAAGATTTAACTTTTTCCGGTGGCATGGTAGCTGGGATAAGCGGTGTCCATATTGGTCCCGGTGCTACGCAGTTGATTCGGATTCCTTTTTCAGCCCAGAGTTGCGCCAGGCTTGCTGTAAAGTTCTGTATTGCTGCCTTTGTTGCTGAATAAGCAATTAGTTGTGGAGGTGCTTTATATGCGTTTACTGAGGTGGTATTTACTATAGTGCTTCCTGGTTTCAGATGTGCTTCGGCTTCCTTACACAAGTAAAACATTGGATATATATTTGTTTTAAATGTTTCGTCCCATTCTTCGGTAGACACCTCCTGAAGTGAATTTCTTGACATCTGATATGCTGCATTGTTTACAAGCACATCAATTTGGCCAAATTCCTGTATTGCACGTTGTATGATCTGCTTGCAGTGCTGCTCATCACGAATGTCGCCTGGTAGCAATACGGCTTTCTTCCCGGCTTCTTCAATGTACTTAGCTGTTTCCTGAGCGTCTTCATGCTCATTCAGGTACGAGATTAATACATCAGCCCCTTCCCGTGCAAATGCAATCGCCACTGCCCTTCCTATTCCCGAATCGCCTCCGGTAATGATTGCCTTTTTGCCTGTTAATTTTCCCGAGCCCTTGTAACTGTTTTCACCATGATCTGGCTTTTGATCCATTTCAGTTTCTGTTCCTGGAACTTGCTCTTGCTGTTTAGTAGAGGGTGATTTATCGTACTGGTCTAATGGGTTTGCTGTATTTTCAATATTATTGCTTTCCATAATTTTATTTTCTAGGTTTTGATCTTTGTTCAGTCAGTCGTTTTTGTTATAGATCTTATACTATTTGAGCAATCAAATGGTTTGCCTTTTTTATTAAATTCTTTAAATCAGGTACATACACTTTTTTACAATGGGTATTAACCACAATAAACAATTGGATCCCTCCTTCTATAATTGGCTATTATAGAATATATAACCTATAATTTGGTTTTATTTAATAAACAATCTATATTGCATTAGATGAAATGCGAATGAAAACACGTGCAGTAATAACCGGCGACATCATAAACTTCACCCAACTTGTACCGCGGAAAAGACAAGCCTTGATTGAAGACACAGAACAACTGCTTAGAAGTTGGATTAAAAGAAAAGCAGACGCACAAATTTTCCGCGGCGACAGCTACCAGGTGCTTTTTGAGGACATTTCAGAGGCATTAAAGCGCAGTCTGCAGCTCGTATGCTGGTTTAAAAAGCATTCTGACGAGGCGAATAAGGTAAATTTAAACACAAGGGTATCGATTGGCATTGGTGAGGTTGCTTATGAAGGCAAGACCGTCTTAAACTCAGATGGAGAAGCCTTTCACCTGTCTGGCAGGAAGTTCGACAAGATGAAAGCTGGAGAATTCCTATCCGTAAACACCAACAATCCAGACAAAAATGCCACGATTGAAATCATCCTAAATTTTATCAACAAGTATATTAATGAATGGACACTGGCACAGGCAGAAGTGATTTTCCTTATCTTAGAAGATAAAACTCAACAGGAAATAGCGGAAGAGTTGTCTCTCTCCCAACCATCCGTAAACAGCAGATTGAAGCTGGCCGGCTGGAAAGAGCTGGAGCCAGCAATCAAACACATAGCACATTTAGCAGGAAACAACCAATGGAAATAAACTTATTACTGAGGCTGCTTGTCGCACATTTATTAACAGACTTTGTCTTCCAGCCAACAAACTGGGTAAACGACAAAAAACACCGAAAAATAGCTTCTGGAAAACTAACGATGCACATCATCGTCACGACGCTATTTGCATATGTGTTTTCCGGTGAATACTCAAACTGGATCATTCCGCTGGTTATTTTTGTAAGCCACTACATCATTGACATCATAAAGGTCTACCTAAAGGAGAAGTTCATTTATTTTATTCTCGATCAACTGGCACACGTGCTTGTCATCATCATCCTTTGCTTAGCTATAGAGAACAAGTGGAACATAATTACCCCTTGGTTTAACGAGCTAGCAATGAATAGAAATTTTTGGATCCTGGCTGCAGGCTACATATTTGTAAGCTGGCCATTGGGCATCATTATCGGCCTGGCTACGCAGCGCTGGAGAAACCAGATTGCACTAGAGCAAGAGAAAAACAGGTCTGAGATAGGCAAAACAAACGTAACAGATAACCTGCTAACCTTTAACCTTGAAGAAGTGATGAAAGAAGAGCAGGGGCTTGGACTAGCAAGTGCTGGGAAATGGATTGGCATTTGCGAAAGGATGCTCATTTTAACTTTCGTACTCATGCAGCAATATACAGCAATCGGCTTCCTGATGACGGCGAAATCAATCTTGCGATTCAGTGAAAAAGAAGCAAATACCCAATTAAAGACAGAATACGTTTTGGTGGGTACCTTAGTTAGCTTTACATCCGCAGCCATGATCGGTGTCTTGCTGCGGTTCTTTCTATAATCCAGGCGCAGTACCTAATACAACAGCTTCTGCACTCTGAATAAGGGGTCAACAGCCTGGAGAATCTTTGCCTTCAATTTTGGATTATAATCGGGATGTGCAAGTAGAAAGTCTGAAACAATATTCATAGCCTCCCTGCTTTGGTAAGAAGAAAAGCTGGCCTGCAACCAGGATTGTGGAAAAAAAATATCACCTGTTTCTTGAATCTCTTCCAGCATTTCTAAACTCTTCTTCAGGTATTTTACGGATTGCTCTTGACGCAAAGGATGGTGCAGGTAGTATAAAGCAGAAACGACATTAGATTCCTTTCCACGATTACGTCTTTCAGCGAGGCTTACAAAAAAATCGTCACGAACTTTGGGATCTGATGAAACTGCTGGTACAATAAACTCGAAGCGTTTCCTTCGATCAGGGTTATTGATTCTCTCGAGTTGCTGAGCAAGGATATTGCTGTCGGCATATTTCCTCAGAGAAAGTGAAAAGGCAAGAGCGGTGTAATCGTCCTCCGTAAGTTTGATGCCAGCAGGAGCCTGCTGCAGTTTCCAAATGTAAGCAAGCTTCTGGTAAGCATCACGATTGATAAAGATATCCTGATAAGCTTTCAACAGTAGTTTCTTGTTGTTTGGAGAAACTTGGCGCTCGAGTGCTGACCATAGCTGGGCTTCAAGTCTGGCGGACATCTTTCCCCTATCTTCGGGACTGGTATAACCCCAAAAAAGCGAGCAGACATATCCAGTTAGCAGCTTCAAATTCAACTCTTCTTTTTCTTTGACCAAACCATCTGAAAACAAATCAAGCAATACGGCAGGCTTAATGCTTCTGCCATTGAGCATGTTTTCATAAAGAGACACATAGACGGAGGCGCGCATCACATGAGACTTTATGGTGTATAAGGCGGGCAGCATTTGCATGTCCAGGGGCCAGACACCATAACCAGAACCACCGGAATTGAAAACTACAAATAACGGTTTGGGAAGGCCTGCTACTTCTTTCAAGTTCAAGGTTTCCCCGCTTATATTTACATTAAGCCTTTTAATATAATCGGGGTACACTAGCGACAACTCAAAGATTTCTGGCCAAACCTTCTTAGCGCCATATTCTGGCCTTTGGCTGATGTTCATGGCTTTGATCTTTTCGCCAGTATAGCTAACTGAATAGTCAAATATGGGTCTGCCAGTTTCGTTTACCCAAACTGTGTTCCAGTTTAGCAGATCCACCTTGGAATGCTTGTTTAAGATAGAGATCAAGTCTGGCCAGGATGCGTTGCTATAGGCATACTTTTTCAAGTACTCCCGAACTCCAGACTGAAAGTTTTCCTTACCCATCAAGCGCTCCAGCTGCCGCATTACAATGGGCGCCTTGTGGTAAATGATGTTCCCATAAAGCGATCCCGCTTGGTTTAAGTTATCAAGATCCTGTCTAATCGGATTGGCACCAAGCGTCCGGTCTATACTGTAGGCTGCGGGAAAGTGGTCGGTAAGGAACTTCAAGTTAAAGCTTTCCTTACCTGTAAGGTTCTCCATAACTTTGTCGGCCATAAAGTTGGCGAAGACCTCTTTCATCCATACATCATTAAACCAACTAATACCAACCAGGTCGCCAAACCACATATGGGCAGTCTCATGAGAAATCAAATTGGCGCGTCCATTAAATTGGTCCCTTGTGGCTCCCTCATCCAAAAATAAGGTGGATGATTTGTACTGGACGGCACCTACATGTTCCATTCCTCCAAATTGGAAGTCCGGAATCGCCACAAAGCCTAACTTTTGAAATGGATATGGCACGTTTGTCCAGCTCGCCAGGAAATTTACTGCATCTGTATGCGCTGCAAAGATCGAATCTATGCTCAACTTAACTTTTGTCTGATCTGTTTCCCGGTAGAGGAATTGCGTCTTATACTTTCCCGCCATTTTGGTTAGCGAGTTGAATTTTCCTGCTGCAAAAGAAAAGAGGTAAGTACTTATTTTATCCGAGGGAGCAAAAGAATAAGTCTTTCTGCCATCTACCACCAAACTGTCCTTCAATGCAGCATTTGCGATAACATTCCATGTACCGGGAATCTCAAGTTTTAATTCAAAGATGGCTTTTAGATCAGGTTGATCGAAACACGGAAAAACGGTCCGTGCACGGTCTGGAACGAAAAGTGTATATAGATAATCCGAATTCCGGTTTAGCGCAGCGGAGCCAGCAATAAATTCAATTTGGACATTGTTTGCTCCTTGTTGCAGGAGCGCAGCATCAAGCAGTATGTGCTCGTTTTCATATCTTATATTGCAGACCCGACCGTTAATCTGCAACTTACCAAGTTGCGCTTTTTCGCCTTTAAAGTCTATTTGAATGGGGTATTTGTTTGATTGAAGGCTAAAGCTAATAGCCTCCGAGGCTAGGATCGTTGCATTTCGGTCTGCGGGAACATTAAAGCCTAGTTTGTATTTGATATCCTTAATAAGGTGTTTTCTGAAGCTCGCTAAATCTCTTGAAACCCCACGTTCGATCTGTGGTGCAGACTGTCGCTGCGCGTAACAAATACATGGAAACAGTAGTAAGCAGCTGAAAAACAAACGATTCATAGCCGCAATATACTATTCAGCCAGGAGCTGATATCTGTACAGTGGGAAAAAGTCAACATCAAGTTCTTCGTGAATCCCTTTTTCGGCGAGAAGAGACTCATATACGGGCTTGTTGGCAATAAATCTCCAGCTGTTGAAATCAAGGGAAAAACTCGAGAAACCAGTTTTCCAATAATAGAGCGTATCTTCTTTAAAGTTTAAGCCACCTCCAAGATTTAGGTATTCGTATCCGAGTGCCCGGCCCATTACGGTTAATTCATCAATCAATAATTTGGGTGGCGACACACTGATATGAGCAGTTCGGGTTCCGACAAGGTGGGCCTGCATGATTTTATTTGTACAAATAATTATGCCACCACTTACGGGTTCACCCTCGTGGAGGATCAGCATGAGTTTACTTTCAAATTCTTCTGCAGCCAAAAGCTCAGTAAAGTATGCTTCCGTAAAAAGGTAGTAATCAGATGCACCAACACGTTTCATGTTCTCTGTATAGATATCCGCAAAAATCTGAATGTCTTCAGGGGAATTTGTTTCTTTTACAACATAACCCTTATTCTTTAACTGCTTGATATGCTGCCTATAACTGCGGTGATATCCGGATCGTTGTGCTTCTATAGTTTGCTTTAGATCAATTGCAACTGTTTTTCCATTCGGATGAATACCCTCAAATTTGTTCATAAGCCGTTCTTGTCCGAAGAATGGGTGCAGTCTTGAGAAAACAGAGATAATCTTCTGGTCCTGAAGAAAGACAAAAAATGCCTCCTTAAAACGGTTCAAAAATGAATCTTCAAGGTCGGCGAAGTCGTGATTCGATATTGGTCCTGTATAACCATAGACACAGGTTAGGTCAAAATATTCAGTCCCGGGGATTTCTCGTTTCAATAGCGGAAAGGCAATGTAATCTTCCCCTTCTTCAAAAACAAACAGCAAGGGATCGGCAGTATTATCCATGGAATGGTAATACCATGTATGGTAAAAATCAAAAGCTGCAGATTTACGCACATAATGCAACCAAAGTTCTTTATCAAGAAGCGTCAAAATCTTAGTCATCGTCATTAATTATACTCAGGATTAAGCATTTATTTATTTTGGTGATAGAAGGGATTTAATAATATTTATTATGTATTGCATGTCTTCAAGCTGGTATCGATGATCAATCGGCAGTGGAATGATATGCTCAGACAAGTAGTACTCTGTACTTCCAGGCGGGGTCCAATCGAAAACATTAGGCCAATAAGTAGCAACGAATATCCGCTGTCTAATTAGCTGTTCCTTTAAGTCTGTGCGATTAATCAAAAAAGGATACACCATGGGTACATCTTCTAACGTGTAGTCAAATTTCATTTCATTGAACTCCGACAGCTGTGCATGTAAATAGGCGAAGTTTCGTTTTCTAATTTCTGCACATTGTTCATAATCGATACCTGCCAGCAGTTTCTCCGTAATGGGCGACATTTCAAGAATCTCATTATCATTCAAGGACGCATCATTTCTAACAAATTCCTCATAACCAGCCTCCGTATTCTGATCTACTGCCTTAATCAAATGAGAAAAGCGGTCGGTTGATGAATCAACATCAATTTGGAGTCTCTTCTTACTTGAGGTGTATAAATATGCACCATCAGGCACGCCGAAAAACTTCCTACACGAATAAAAAGTATCTATTCCTGAGATTGGCTCGGCATAAAACGCCTGAGCATTATCAATAATAAGGTTTTGGGTGGATTGTGCCAATTGTTTAACCTTATTCGTCTTAACACCGAAATAGTTGGTATATAAAAAACACGTTTTTTCTGCAGGGACGTAATTGACCAATGGGTTAAATTGATCATCAATCTTATAAAAATTGCATGCCAAGCCTAATTTTTTAATAGGCTCGAGCAGCACCTCACAAGTGAAGAAAGGCAGATATATGGTGTTGTATCCTCTAATTTTAAGGATATACTCCAGGCTGTTTCTTGCCGTATTTAAGGCAATTAAGTTCGGATAGTAAGGATTTCCGTCAAAAAGCTGCAAACCCATATAGCCACCCAGTGTCTTTGCAGGTTCTATTGACTTTGACATAGGTTTAAGCTCTGCGGTGATAAAATTGGTTTGTTCTTCTGGTCTATTCAAAATTAAAAGTACATTTTTTGTGAACTAATCGTATGTATGACTGGGGATAATTATCAAATTTCGTAATTTTAATGTTGATTTTATATTATATAGTCACAATTGACTTCCTCGGAGTATACGCGACAATCAACTTCTACGGTCTATATAATTTCACTGTACATAAAAACATACATTCTTTAGAAATGTTTCACTCTCACGCTAAAATAGACATTTAATGCAAACTTGAAGGGACGTTGAATGTTAAAGAATAAACAACATTCAATGATGGAGCAGCCAGGGAAAAACGATCAGGAAGAAAAAAAAGGTCTAAAGAAGACAGCGCAATTGCCTCTGGCTGAAGAAGATTTGGAGGCGGGTCAGCTAGATAAAGAACACTGTATTTCGTCAGAAAAGAAAATTGATCTTAGTGATGAGGATCAGGCTTTAGATTCAGGCATTTGATTTCGATTGGAGCACCTGAATTAAGGGCAAGCGACGAGCAAGGCAAGTTTTTCGACATCGTTTAAAATATGAATTTTCACCTTGAAAAAATCACATTCTTTTGCCGACTATTTGTTCAGAAACCCTTAACTTAACTAAACTAAAGACCCTTCGAATATTAATCATCGAAATCCAGCAAATCAAGCACCTCAAGGTAATTTTTAATGACACTAATCGTTTATTTTTGAAGTCGTTAAGTATAAATTATGAAAGTAGAATTCAAGAATGATCATGTCAATTTACATGTCTTGATTAAAGAGGAAGCATCTACAGTGACACGTATATTGATGATCGTATTCAACTTTTGCAGTGTCGCTGTG
>JAQBOT010000372.1 GCA_028287885.1 Pedobacter sp. | reverse complement strand
CACAGTAACATATCAAAAACACGGAACTTAAGATCAACAAAGTTCTAATGGAAATAAAAAAAACCATCATTGAGGCTATGCAATAGCAAAGAGCAATCCTTTGCAATACCCCAAATATACGGGTATGACTAATAGGTGAAAGTACCACATGGCCAGCCTGGTCGTAATGGAAAAAAGGAAACCAGTACAAGAGAAAACCAAGCAGGAAAATAATAGCCGTACGCTTGAATATTTTCGTTAGTACGTCTGAAGTATTCATCAGTTCGTATTTCTTCATGACGAAACTCATTGCATTGCCGACAGCAAAAAGAAACGAAGGAAATACAAGATCAGTCGGTGTAAAGCCATGCCAATTGGCATGCTCCAGGATTCCATAGGGCACAGCCCCATACCCAGCTGTATTTACGATGATCATAAAGCAAACAGTCATTCCCCGGAATACATCCAGGGAAAGAAAGCGTTGTGACGGTTGATTCATAAATGCAGTTAGTAACCAGGGTTTTGTTTAAGAACCGGACCAGAACCCGCCTGACTTAAGTCGATCTGACGTTGTGGAATTGGGTAATAATCATTTTTGCCCTTTGTAAACTTACCCCTGCTAACATCCTTGGTAATTTTACCTTGGTAACTGAAATAAGCATTTAATTCAGACTCGGCAGTTCCCCAACGAACAAGGTCAAAAAAGCGATGTCCTTCCATAGCAAGCTCCAATTTACGTTCGTAGTAGATTGCACCCAATGCATAATCTTTGCCTTTTCCGGCGAAATCTCCAGCAGGGTATACACTAATTTTGTAGTTGGCTGCAGGTACATTCGAGAAGCCACCCATTGGATCATCATCGTTTTTGTACTTATAAACCCAACCTTGAGGGTTTGCAGCCCGCGCACGGATCAAGTTTACATATTCTTGTGCCTTAGCCAAGGTTCCAACCTCTGCCTCACATTCTGCTGCCATAAGGAGTACATCCGCAAAGCGGATCACCAAATAGTTGATGGAGGATCCAGGAGCCCATGAAGTTAAATCGGCATCTGTTGCAGCAGTTTCCTGCCAGTAAATGTTCTTTTTAGGTGCATATGGTCCGCCATACGTTTGATCACGAACCCAGCTTTCACCTTCAAATAAACCCCAGTCTAAATACGGAATGCCTCTTCTTCCAGCAGTCCAATCCAGTCTTGGATCCAATGTTCCAGCATCTGGCGTGAAGCTCTGAGTGCTTTTAATTCCTATGTCATTCTTAACAGGGAAACTGTTGTAATCTGTCAAGTAAGGTAAGCCAGTTACCGGGTTTGTACGGAAGTGGTTCACTAGATCCACTGAAGGTTGGAAGAAACCGCAGCATCCAAAAGGACCACCATACGGGAAGTTAAGCATATCACCATTGTTTGCGTTCGATGGACCGTTTGCATCCACGTTAGCAGCCATTTGTATGGCAAAAACAACTTCGGAATTGTCTTCCATACTAGGCTTATAATTGTCAGCGAACTGGGAGTTCAAGCCATATTTCAAGCCACTGCTTGTGGTACCTTGTGGAATAACAACGTCAAACAATGCTTTCGCTTCAGCAAATTTATGTTGATACAAATTTGCTTTCGCCAGATACGCACCTGCTGCCCATTTGTTGGCCCTACCAATCTCAGCTTGCGTAGCTGGAAGGTTGTCATAGGCAAACTGTAAGTCCTCAACAATTTTAGGCCAGATATCAACGTCATTCGGCTGATTGAAGTTGGTGGTGGTTTCGTCGATATACGGAACCATGTTCCACATTTTCTTCAATTCAAAATAGTAATGTGCACGAAGGAAACGAGCCTCACCAGCAACAACTGCTTTTTCAGCATCAGTCATGTCCGTTGCCTGTGGAAGCAATTTCAAAACATTGTTTGTCCTAGAAACCCCTTCATAAAGCGCTTTCCATTTTCCATTGTAGAAAGCATTATTCGGGTCCGAGAAGAAGTTTATAATTGGATCGATAGCTGGCTGGTCACCGCCATCACTTCCTTTTGACGCCTCACCACCGGCGATCGAGCCAAAAACCCAGTTGCTCGGTGATGCCTGCCAGGCATCTGTGCCGCCGAAACCCTGATCGCCACCTTGCATGCCGTCTAAGGCTGCATAGGCGCCTACAAGTAAGGAATTCACCCCATTTTTATTGGCCACGATGCTCTCACTTAGTGATCCAAGCGGTGGTTGAACTAACGCTTTTTTACAGGAAAGAATCCCTGCAAACAGCATCAATGATAACAGTAGATATGCTGATCTTTTCATATGAATAAACCTTGAGTTTGATTAAAAATGTAAGTTAACACCAAATAAGAATGTACGTTGGTTCGGGTATGCACCCTCATCCACTCCATAAGCGGTCTGTGCTCCGGATACCCCACTGTTGGCACTTGATGTTCCGATTTCCGGGTCAACACCAGAGTACTTAGTTACGGTAAACAAATTCGCACCCGATATATATACGCGAAGACGCGACACGCCGATTTTCCCTAAAGCAGTTGTCGGAAGGGTATAACCAATCTGCACGTTTTTCAAGCGCAGGTAAGAGCCATTTTCAACAAAGTACGAATTTGGAACACTGTTGGTACTGAACGATTGTCCAGTTTCCTGAATCGGTGCTTTGGCATTCATGTGGGTTGGAGTCCAGGAGTCATTTAAGGCTGTGTTACTTTTTGCACCGCCGAAAGATGAATAGAAGTCCGTCCACCATTTTACCTGGTTCCAGATGTTGTTGCCTTGTACGCCGTAGAAGAACGCACTAAAATCAAAGCTCTTGTACGTTGCACCAATGTTCAATCCATAACTAAAGTCAGGATTCGCATTTCCTAAAAAGGTACGATCATCTGCGTTAACCAAACCATCTCCGTTTACATCTGAATACTTGAAACGTCCAACACCCATATCAGTCTGGTAAACACCAGTTGGATCATTGGAAGCCGTTTGTGCTGCCTGGTTTGCCGCAGCAATCTCTGCTTCAGAATTCCAGAAGCCGTCTACTTTATAACCGAAGAACTGACTTACAGAATGCCCAACCGCATTACGAATGATGTTACTTCCATCAAATCTTCTTGCATCAATATCATAGTAGTTTGCATCGGAAGAGATCTTTTGGATCGTGTTGTTGTAGCTCGTGAATGTTGCTGTAGCATTGATCCTCAAATCTTTAGTCACATCTGTATGACTTGTTAACGAGAGGTCAAAACCCGTGTTTTTCATCTGCGCGATGTTAACGAAAGGAGGCGTACTTGCGGTTCCGTTTGTTGCAAGCAATTCTGGATTGTATAGCAAATCTTTGATGTCTTTGCGGTAATAATCAGCAGTAATTTCTAGCTTGTTGTTAAATAAAGCGGCATCAAAACCTATGTTGGAGTTGATGTCCTTCTCCCATTTTGCTGAAGGCTCACCAGTTTTGTTCCGATAGAAGCCGGAAACCAAGTTGTTTCCTCCACCAAGCGCATAGTAAGATTGGCCAATGGTACTTCCAAACGTCGAATAGGCATTTCCACCATCTACGTTCAACTGATTACCCATAGTTCCCCAGCTACCACGAATCTTTAAATCGGAGATCCAATTGACATTTTTCATGAAATCTTCTTTCGAAACTCTCCAACCGGCACTTACAGACGGGAACACACCATAAACGTGTTCAAGGAATTTAGAAGATCCATCGCGACGAATCGTTGCACCTAATAGGTACTTATCATTATAGGTATAATCAACCCTGCCAATCAAAGAGAACAAAGCGTCCGCCAGGCGGTTGCTGTTTGCATCTTTCGGTCCGCTTCCTGTTGACAGATTCGTATAGTTGGGATCGAAAGAAAAATAACCACGATTGCTGCCACTTTGATTGCTGTAGCGATTTTTGTAATATTCACTACCTACCAAAACCTTGAACGCATGCTTGCCTAACGTTTTGTCGTAGGAAAGCGTATTTGTCCAGGTATAGTTCCAACCTGTATATGAGCTTTCCTGATAGCTGTTGGTAATGTTGTTTTCCGCATTTTCATATTGCGGGAAAGTAAATGATCTGGAAGAACCTGAGTAGGACTCCCCGCCAAAGGTAGTTCTTAACGTAAAATCATTAAAGAGTTTTGCCTCAGCGAACACGTTTCCAAACAAACGATCATCCATGCCTTTGTTGTTTTGGGTACGTCTAAGCATGGCCACAGGATTTTGAGCGTCACCAAGTGCCCCGCCGTAACTACCAGCAAAATTACCCATGATATCATAAACTGGAACGATGGGTTGTTCCCTGAATGCATGACCAATTGCGTTATCACCAGTTAGTCCGCCAATTTGTGGATTATCAGTTATTGAATAAGCAAGGTTCTCTCCTACTTTAATATACTTGCCAATGTTAAATGAAGTATTTGAACGTAGCGTATATCTCTTCAAGTAAGTCTCCAACAAGGTTCCTTTTTGGTTGAAATAGTTTGCAGAAAACAAATAACTGCCCTGATCAGATCCACCACTTACAGCCAGATTCTGGCTTTGAATTGGTGCAGGGTTGAATATTTCATCGTTCCAATTGGTTCCTGCTTTGTTTGCTGCAGTGATTCTATAGAAATTGTTGTACTCATCGCCACTTGTGAAAAAAGGCTTTAAGTTGTATTTTGATGGATCAACTGCTGGATCTCCTGCCTTTGCGCCAATCGGATAAATATAATCCGGTAGTGTGTAAGGAGCTGCTCCATAAAGTTCATCCGGATCTGTATCACCGGAGTTTGATTTTGCCAAATACCTAAGACTTGCCATATCTTGAGGCGAAAGGATATTCCAGACGTTTCCACTATTTGGACGTTGACTTCCGTAATAAGCATCATAACTTACCTGAACCTTGCCTTTACCTTTTCTAGTTGTAATTACAATTACACCATTAGACGCGCGAGAACCATAGATAGATGCTGCCCCGGCGTCTTTTAAAACCTGCATGGATTCCACATCGTTCGGATTCAAGTCAGATATGTTTTGTGTTGGCACACCGTCAATTACATACAAGGGATTGTTGTTTCCAAAAGTATTTACACCACGGATCCTCACCTGAGGTTCTTCGCCTGGTTGACCAGATCCCAAAACTGTAACACCGGAAGCCTGACCCTGAAGAAGGTTATTCACAGATGCCGTAGGTTGCTTAACCATCTCACCAACATTCACGATGGAAACCGAACCAGTTAAATCTTTCTTGCGCTGTGTAGAGTAACCTACAACGACGACCTCACCGAGGGCCTCTGCACTTTCTTCAAGCAGAACATTCACCCTTTGCTGTCCATTTAATGTTACTTCTTTGGAGTTGAAACCAATGTAGCTAAATACAAGCGTAGAATTGTTGGTAGGAACCGCAATACTGAAGTTCCCGTTCACGTCCGTTGTTGTACCAATACTCGTTCCTTTTACCTTAACACTAACACCAGGCAAAGACCCGCCTTTTGCAGCACTGACCTTGCCACTAACGGTGAGCTGGATGTTTTCCCCGCCTTTGTTGTACAATAAAATATTATTGTCAACCACACGGTAGGTGATGTTCATTGGAGCGAGTGTCTCGTCCAGCACATCCCCTAAGCGCTTATTAACCACGTTTACGTCAGCCTGCCGTTCAGCTTTTATCATTGAGGCACTGTAAACAAAATTCACTTTTGCCTCCGCCTGTATTTTTGATAAAATCTCTTTGATGTTTCCTTTGCTCATATTCAGTGAAATCTCCCGGTCTAGGACTTCCTGTGCAAGCGCATTTTTTGCAAATGAGCTGCAGGTGAATACGATCGCAATAAAAATTTGTATTATGGATATCCTCATTGCCGTTAGCATTAAAGCATTTAATCGCCTTTTTTTCATACCTTTAATAGTTTTGTTCGTTAATGTGAAAGTTTCGTACAGAATGTATTTTGCTGGCAACGCCCCCCAACGTTGCCAGCTTTTTTTAATTAAACCTGAATGTAAATTTCTAAGTGCTCATAGGCGTTGGTTTTTTAGATTAAGTGCTAGTTATTTTTTACTATTATAATTTGTGTTCCTTCAATATGATATTGGGCATCAATCGATTGGCACAAGAAATCAAGCTTGCTATACAAGTTCAGCGAAGAGAGATCACCCGTAAAAGTGATGTCTTTTAAGTCATCGGTTTTCAGAATGATGTGGATTCCATAGGTATCCATAAGACTGGCGACAACGTCTTTTACAAGTGCATCGCTAAACCGTGACGACAAAGGGAGCGAACTATTATGAATCTTAACAACAGGAATTGGATTATCGGCCAGCGTGGTGTTAAATCCTTCATTGGAGACATTGTAAATTGCTTTTT
>JAQBOT010000370.1 GCA_028287885.1 Pedobacter sp. | reverse complement strand
CTGTTTCTTTAAAAACACGGTTAAAAGTAATATCTCCAATATTCAGATCCTCTGCTTTTTCTCTGAACTAACTTAAACTTAGCGGGCCATAATAATTTTTATCAACCGATTTAGCGATTCTACTTTCCAATGGAATAATATAATAGTTAATAATTCCTTTATCCGGCTTATCGGGAAAGTTTTTTGGATGCTGTTTAGCGATGATGAATCTTCCATTTTGCCCGATAGCGAATACTGTTGCATTTATGACACCAATACCGTATTCACCATCCTGATATCCAATGATCATGTCATGTTTCACATCGATTGCAGATAAGTGATATCCACCTTGAATTTCTTCGTAGTAGGCACTACCTGAACAGCCAGAGATAAAAATCGCTACCCCAATTAAAAATAGCTGGTATTTCAGGGTTTTCATATAGGTGGTATAATCAAAATTACCATTGTATCACAATATATAAAATGGTATATTATATTACCTTTCCTTTCAAGCACTCCATCAAGAATCTATAATTATCGTCCTTCAAAAACTATCCAAAGCTGTCGCACATCAGATAGGTCAAAAACCAACATTCTCAATCAGTCTGGCTAAGCTCATCATCAACAAGTCAAAGACGGAAAGGTCCAAAGAGCAATATTCATGATATACTGAACCACAAAGCCTAAATACAACACAACACCTAACCAATTAAATTAAAAGCCATGAAAGCATCAAAACCAGAAGAATGTAACCTTCTTTTCCAAAAAGCATTGCAGGAGAAAGACATTGAGGCCATGCTAGCGCTGTACGAACCGAATGCTAATTTTATTTTGGATTCGGGGGAGAGTGTAACAGGATTGGACGAAATCCGAAAAGTACTAACACCATTTCTAGGTGTGGAAAATTTTAAGTTTAATTATATAAAAGGCTTTCCTGATTCCGAAAACAAGATGGCTATCCTTCGTGGCAGTTGGGTTGCAACGGCAAAGGACGATAATGGTAATCCTATAGAGATGTCAGGCAACGATGTCGAAATAGTTCGGCGTCAAGCTGACGGGAGTTGGAGGTTTGCTATTGACCATCCCACTGGCGCAAATGCGGTAGCGAATAATCAGTAAGCGAGTATACTTTGATACTTGTGCAGAGCAAGCAAAGATCTTGCTTACTCTGCATAATATGTCTGTGTATATACCGTCCTGATTCCTTTACTTGCTAAAAACCCGCTCCAATAATAAATACCTGGCTCTGGTTGTTTCCTGTTCAGACTTAGTCTGTACCCCGATATTCATATAGGTAGCAGTACCGCCTGCTGGTAAGGCGGTCCATTTTGGAAGGCTGCCTCCATTCGGATTACCTGTCTTGATGAAATTGGCAAAGTACTGCAGCATTGTTGCGGAGACTTTCTGATCCTCGGCTGTCCATGCATATACCGGATTGCCGTTTAGGTTACCCATAGCATATTCGATCTCAAAAGCATGTGGTGCACCAAGCTGAACCGGAGCTTTCGCTGGTTTGTCAGTCGTGCTCTTCGATGTTCCGCCAGCTAAACCTGGGGTAGTATTATTGAACGCTGATGTTAGCGGTGGCTGCGTTTTAGAGAACACATAACGGTAAACTGGCTGGCCCCCGGTCTTACTATGCAGATCTGCCCATTTCCATGTGCTGAAAACAATGAAGCGGTCGCTGGCCAATGCTGTTGCTGAATGGATCACCTCCTCGCTGGTATTTCCAGGATACAGCTTCAACACTTCATCTGCGTTTTCAGCGAACTGCGTTTTCACTTTATTAATGTAGTTTTCTGGCGTTGGAGCCTCTTGTCCCAAAATGGCTTGATATGGAATCTCAGCTGAATTCCAACCAACCAACAAAGGCACATGGGCCTGTTCACCCGCTTTAAAGATCTCTGCCGGATCTTTCGGCAGAAAATAACCATCTACAGTTGCGGCTGTGCGGAAAGCGCCTTGGGCTGCAGCTTCTTTAAGCAGATTAGCTGCTGGCATGGCACGAAGTGCTGCTAAAGAACTTGCTTTAACGCGTTCGCCAAACACCAACCCGTTCTTCTCCCCTTCCTCCAGCGGGAGAGCGGCCAGTGTAGGTTTAATCATAGCTCCACTTTCGCCGATCGCCCCAGCAATCAGATTCTTCGAAAGTGGGGATGCCATCTGGGCACTTACAGATATTGACCCCGCAGATTCGCCCGCAATGAACACGCGGTTTGGATCTCCACCGAAGGCAGCGATATTATCATGAACCCATTGTAATGCTGCTTGTTGGTCCATTAAACCATAATTACCAGAGGATTTATGGGCAGATTCTTTAGTCAGTTCCGGATGGGCTAAAAAGCCAAACACCCCCAAGCGGTAGTTTACGGTTAAGGTCACAATTCCCTTTCTCGCCATGCTTTCTCCGTCGTAGCGGGACTCAGAGCCATCACCGGCAATAAAGCCTCCACCGTAGAAATATACAAGTACTGGCAATTTCTCAGTTGCTGATTTCGCAGGCGACCAAACATTTAAAAACAGGCAGTCTTCAGAAATTCCTGGCGAGCGGAATCGCATATCTCCAAACACATTCGCTTGCATCGGCGAAGAGCCGAACTTATCTGCCTTTTTAACTCCGGTCCAATTTTCTGCTGGTTGTGGTTCCTTCCAACGCAGATCACCGACAGGCGCCTTCGCAAATGGTATTCCCTTAAAGCTGTGAATACCGGAAGCTTCCTGGGTCCCTTCTAGCGTGCCATTCTGCACTTTGACTTGTAAGTTACTGGCGGGTTGGTTCTGCTGTGCATGTAAGGATGGAATCGCAGTTATGAGTTGAACTGCAAGGAAAAGATGTAGTAATTTCATTTAAGGTTTATTTTGGTTAGCAACTTAGGTTTAAGTCTTAGGCTTTACGCTTACTTGAACTCAATAATACTTAAAAATGGGCAACTTATCAAAGTCAGTAGCTTATTAATTTGATGGTTTGATAACAGTTTACTTATGTTTACTTCAAGAACAAGCAAGTATGAAAAAGACGATAAAATGGGGAATGATTGGTTGTGGGGATGTTACCGAAGTAAAAAGTGGACCTGCATTCAGTAAGGTGTCCAATTCAAAGCTTGTCGCTGTCATGAGCAGAAATCCACAGAGAGCTGCAGATTACGCCAGTCGCCATCAGGTGTCAAAATGGTATGATGATGCGCAGGCATTGATCGACGACCCAGAAGTTAATGCCATTTACATTGCTACTCCCCCGCTTTCCCATGAAGAACTAACCCTTGCAGCCTTAAAAGCTGGGAAACCTGTCTATGTAGAAAAGCCGATGGCAGTTGATGCAACAGCAGGTAGGAACATGGAGCAAGCTGCTTCAGAACGCGACGTTAAGTTAACTGTAGCGCATTACAGGCGACAACAGCCAATATTCAAAAGAATAAAATCCTTAATAGATGAAAATGCCATTGGGGACATCAAATATGTGAATCTACAGTTCCTTAGTCCCGCACTGACTGCAGAAGAGCTGCTTGATCCGAAAATAAAATGGCGGGTAGAGCCGGAAATATCAGGCGGTGGATTGTTCCATGATCTGGCACCACATCAGCTCGATTTGATGCTGTATTTCTTCGGACCTGTAGAAAAAGCCATCGGTCTTTCAACCAACCATGCAGGTTTATATCCGGCAGAGGACTTCGTTTCAGGATTGATTAAGTTCAGGAACAAGATCATGTTCAATGGCATGTGGTGCTTTTCAGCGCCGAATGACCAGCATAAGGACAGGTGTGAGATTGTAGGGACTGATGGCTCCATTTCTTTTTCGGTATTTGGTAAGCCTGTTATTGAGCTTATTCAAGGAGAAAAAACGGAGAACATCTCTTTTGAACCTTTACAGCATGTGCAGCAACCTATGATTGAAGCCACGGTGCAATATTTCTTAGGCGCGGGTCCTAACCCTTGTACGGCAGAGGACGGTGTACAGGTAATGTCTATAATCGACAGCTTTTCAAATGGTCAAGCCGCAGTATCAAGTTTCCAATAAGTTATTAATATTGCTTTGTACCTCATATTGTCAAAGGCTAATTTGAGTTTGATTCTAGGTTGGCTTTGCTCCGGCCATACTATGCCTAAGCTATGCCTTTGCCTTAGCTCGAGGCGAAGCCAAGCCATAGCAAAGGCGCATCGAAAGAAAGGCTTAAATGTACTAGTTCGGAAACAAGTTGCCAGATAATTTTAACTTAGAGTTAATCAGCAAACAGAAGGTTCGCTTTTTACTTCAGCTTCCTTCTTTTCTTCTCCTTGATAATCAGGTTCAACTCCCGACTCGTTTGTCCGGCTATAGATGTGTTTTCCTGAGCTCTTCTAAAAAGATAAGGCATTACCGCTTTTATCGGGCCATATGGCACATACTTAGCCACATTATAATTGGAATCAGAAAGATTAAAGCTTAAATTATCACTCATACCCAACAATTGAGAGAAATACACATGCGGGTGATTGTGCGGCACCTGATGCTGATCAATAAGCTGAGCCAACAGTTTGCAGCTGTTTTCATTGTGGGTACCGCAAACAATTGCAATCTGATCGATATGTTCAACGCAATAAACCAGGCAAGCATCAAAATCATCGTCCGTTGCTTTTTTATCCGGCTGGATGGGTGATGTATATCCCATTTCAGCTGCCCGTCTACGCTCCTTTTCCATATACGCACCACGTACGATTTTCACGCCTAACAAGTAGCCGCTGTTGCTTGCAATTAAATGATCGGCCTTCAGGTCAGCCAATTTATCATGCCTGTACATCTGATAAGTATTGTAGATGAAGACTTTTTCCTTATTGAACAAACGCATCATCTCCACAGCCAGATCATCAATCGTCTGCTGGATCCAACTCTCTTCTGCGTCGATCATTACAGGTACTCCTTTTTCGAAAGCAGTGCGGCAGATCCTCTCGCAGCGTGCTTTTACCCGGGCATATTCATCAAGCTCATCAAGCGTCAAAACAGTCTTAGCGTCCAATCTCTCCAGTAAGCCAAAGCGTCCTATTCCGGTAACTTTAAAAACAGTAATTGGAATTCTTGAATCTCCCGCAGCCCTTTCAATCGTGCGGATAATCTCTTCACAGGTGAAATTAAAAACTTCTTCTTTCTCCTCGCCTTCAACAGAATAGTCCAGTATAGTTCCCACATTTACCCCAGCAAGCTGAGCTATGGTATGTTCGCATTCAGCAATGGTCTCTCCACCGCAAAACTGCTTGAAAATCGTTGCTTTGATTACTGATTTAATAGGAAAACCAATGTTCAGGAAGAAATTTGTTATTGGCGGCCCTACTTTGGTCAGGAAATTACTGCTGATTACCTTAAACAGGAGAAAGGACGCATTCAGTTCTGAATTCGTCTTATTGCGAAATGCAATCTCTGTATCTTCAAAGTTGAGTTTCTTTAGGCTTGAAATCTGCATCTGTGGGTTTGTTAATCAAAAAGAATGCAAAAGTATAAATTCCGGGGGAGCAAAGGCAAAAGCCTTTGTAATTAATTGTAATTTTGCCGAACCATGATAGAATTTAAATTAGAAGGCGAATTTATACCCCTCATACAATTGCTTAAGGCAACGGCTTTGGTTCAAAGCGGCGGGGAAGCTCAAACCGTTGTAGAAGACGGCCTTGTGAAATACAATGGAAAGGTAGATTACCGCAAACGCCTTAAAGTGCGCGTAGGCGATGTAATCGACTTTATGGGAAATAAAATAACCGTAATCTAATGGCTGAACTGATCAACTCCGGGCACACCATTCACTTCGAAACCCAGTTAAAACCATTAGCCCAATTTCTGGAGGACGCGAAATACAGTCGGATTTTCGTCTTCACGGACAGAAATACAAGCGAAGTTTGTCTTCCTGTATTTCAATCCATGTTGGGCGATTTCACGAACTTTGATCTTATTGAGACCGATCCGGGTGAAGAAAACAAGAATATTGATTTCTGTATAGGCATCTGGAGAACCCTGCTGGATTTCGAAGCGGATCGCAAATGCCTGATGATCAATCTTGGTGGCGGTGTAATAACCGACATGGGTGGTTTTGTGGCTTCTACCTATAAACGCGGGATTGATTTCATTAACATTCCGACGACTTTACTTGCTCAAGTAGATGCCTCCGTAGGTGGTAAGACCGGGATCGATATCGAGAACATCAAAAACATGGTGGGCACCTTCGCCCTACCGCAAGCTGTTTTTATAGAATCGGAATTCTTGACGACCTTGCCTGAAAGAGAATTGCTTTCAGGCTTTGCCGAAATGATCAAGCATGGCTTAATCTTGGATGCCGGCTATTACGAAGCATTAAAAAAGGCAGATTTTAAAAATTTAGATTCTGAACTGGTATATCGTTCCGTAGCGTTTAAAAATCAGGTTGTGACTGAAGATCCTTTGGAAAAAGGCTTGAGGAAAATCTTAAATTTTGGTCATACCGTGGGACATGCTGTAGAAAGTTATGCACTAAGCAACAGCAAAAAGCCCTTAACCCATGGCGAAGCGATCGCCGTTGGAATGATTTGCGAAGCTTATCTATCAACAAAAAATAGCACGTTGAGCATGGATGAATTAGATGACATTTGCAGCTTTATTAAGTCGATCTATCCAATTCATTTTATCAAACCCCAAAGCTTAACAAGTATTCTGGATTTGATGAAGTCAGATAAGAAGAATGAACACGGGCAGATTAACTTTTCCCTGTTGGAAAGTATAGGGAAATGTGAATACAACTGTAAGGTTTCAGAAAAGGATATCAGAGAAAGTTTGCTGTATTACAGCTCGGTATATGAGGATTAGCAAAACCTCACCTACAACTACAGTAGTTTCATTCACGAAAACCGATTTTCATTCTCTCGTAAATAACGCATTGCTTCTTTTACAGCTTGTGCTGAATTCTTTGGATTGAAGCCTAACTCTGTTTTTGCTTTTGAGATATCGAAGTCTTGTTGTAACCCTGAAAACATTGAGATGTCTTTGTACTCAGTAAAGGAGCTGCAATGAGAGAACAGGTAAAGTTGGGATTTGTCTCAAAAAACCAAGCTATTCAGAATAGTGAAAAAACGATAGCATCGTTTAAAAAATTGACGGATTGGGCAGGTCATTGAGAAATCTTCTCCACTTGATTTAGAAGATGAAGGATTTAGGTGTAACATCCGTAAGCATTCACGGCCATTCAATATCAAGCCAAAATCAGATTTCCTTGGCAAGGATCTTTTCTTTGATCTTATAAACGCAGATCTTATCAAATTAGATCGTATACAATCTTTTATATAGAAAGAAGTATAGCATTCAGGCAGATTTGAATGCTCCTGAGCTACATTTTGCTTGATTTGGACTTTAGTACCAGGGACTTATTTAAGGTAAATGTGGTAGCGTTGCGCCGCTTGTGAAAAGTGAAGGATCAACTTTACTTACATCCCCATGATACACCCAGGAAGTATGACCAACATAAGTCTTGAAAGCTTTATTGACTTCTGCAAGATCTAGCTTTTTGACTTCATCCATTAGATCGATAGAGCGTCTCCAATTGTTCTGCAACACCTCATCAGAAGCCAGTGAAGCTGCTTGGGCAGCGTTTGTTTCCTGTTGGTAGAAAAATCTGGTTAAAAAAGTAGTTTTCATGTCTTTTAGCTCTTCTGCTGTAAATCCATCCTTCTTTATTTTGCTCATCATGGTATTATATACACTGATGTACTTATTGGGATCTGTTGTTGACACAGCAACGCGGGACGAGGACGTAGCATCACCATTAAACCAGGATTGGGGCGCATAAGACAGGCCATTGTTGGTTCGGATTTCAAGAAAGTGCTTCTGACCAAAGATTCGCATCGCAACACTAAAAGCGGTAAAATCCTTTGTACCCGGCTCAGGTCCTCCAGTAATCCCTTCTATGTAATTTGTTGACAGCGTCTTGGGCATAGCGCTGAACTTATCCTGAGTACCACTATAGGATGACTTCTTTAATACAAAAGGCTGCCCTACTCTCATTCCGCTTAACAAAGCTTTTATCTTTGATTCGATCAGTGCTTTGTCGAGGTCTGCCACTACGATGATCAGCAATCTGGATTTGGTTAAAATAGAATGGTAGTAAGCTTTAGTTTCAGTCGCTGTCAACGTTTTTACAATTTCAGGCGTACCATCAGGATTTCTTGCATATTCTTTTCCAGCAAAGGCAACTTTCTCTGCATATAGATTTATGGCTTCATCAGGTTCAGATTCCCGGGCATTCAGTAAGTTAATCGCGTCTTGTTTAATCCGCTCAAACTCCTTAGGATCGAATCGAGGCTTCCTAAGGGCTTCCGCATAAAGTGGCCATACCGTCTCGAAATCTCCCTTAATGCAATTAATGGTGTAGGTAGAGTAATTTTTACCGGTATAACCGTTTATATATGCATTCACTTCATCAAGTTTGTTTTTGAACGTGTTTTTATCATGAACGGTGGTACCACATTCAGTTAAGGCGGTCATGGCCAGGGATTCAATACCCGCCTTGTTGTCGGGATAGTTTTGCACCCCTCCCTTTATGATGGTTCGGATTTCAACAATCTCATTGCCACTTGGTTGTACGATTACCTTTACACCATCTACGATGGTTTCGTATGGTTTTTGCTGCGCTTTTGCGAAACTAAGCGCAGCAGCAAAAGCAAGTGTAACTAAAATAAAAGTCTTCATGATGGACTATTTAGAAGTAAAGAATGCATTCACATTAGCTTGTTTGTTGAGTGCTGGTTGCAGAATGATTCCGGCAACCATAGCCTTGCCCTTGATATAAGCATTCAAATATTTATCAATATCTGCCCGGGTTACTTTCTGGTAGTTACCAATCAGATCTGTATTATAATTTAAAGAAGTGCTGCACCAATGGTAGCTCAATTGACTCGGAAGTGAGGAAGGTTTTTCCATTTCTCGGATCTTGGTCCTCACTAAAGTGGCTTTTGCAGTCGCAAGCTGTTGATCTGTATAATAGTTACTGGCCGTAAACCTTGTAACTTGCTGCTGGATGGCGTCATAACACTCCTTCAACTTTGTGGGGTTGGGAACTACAACCATCTCTATTGGACCCGTATAATAATTTGTCACATAGTAGAGAGATGCCGAAGTTGCCAATCCTTTATCGACGAGGGTCTGTTTAAATTCAGAGGAATTCATATCCAGCATCGTTGAAAACACATCTGCAGCAATCGTGGAGGCAGAATCGGTATGATACGCGGGACCTTGCCAGGAATACATGATGAACGGGGTTTCTGCAATCGGGGACTCCTTAACAAAAAAAATGCTTTTATCAAGTGCTTTAAATGGAGGTATTGGAAATTTAGTATGGGGATCAAAACCACTATTTTTCCAGTCACCAAAAATGGCTTCCGCCATTTTAAAAGCGTCTTCATGTTTTACGTCGCCACAGATGGTTAGTAAACTATTATTTGGATAATAATACTTGTCTTTAATGATCATCATTTTCTCCGGAGTCGCGGTATTGATTACCATGTGATCACCAATTGGATTCTTCCGTGTCAACAAGTCTCCCCAGAGGTATTTCTGGGAGTCAAACCAGATGATAAATCTAGGATCACTTTCCGCGCGCTGAAATTCTCCGTCTACCACCGGACGTTCTTTTTTCATATCCTCTTCCCGGTAGATTGGAAAACGAATTGCGGTATTCATAAATTTAAGTCCTGCGTCCAAACTATCCTTGTCAAACGTGAAATAATAATTTACCCGCTCTACATCCGTTGTGCCATTCCATACCGCGCCTAACTCCTGCGTACGCTTAAGAAACTTTTCCTGGTTTGGATAGTCTCTGTTGGCTTTAAAAAACATGTGTTCGAACAGATGAGAAAGCCCGCTAAATTCCGGCCCTTCTGTGTAAGCACCATTTTTGACGGCTATTTCGATGGTTGCCAAGGGAACTTTACTATTCTCAATGACCACGACCTCCAGCCCATTTAAAAGTTTTTTGTAAAAGTATCCCGCAGGGAGCCTGGGTTGGGCGAATGCCGGAGAAGCGACCAATAACCCAAGCGTTATTAAGCCGCATAAAGGGAGCGATAAACAATGTTTCATATCTGATTTATTTTTGATGGGTTACGTCAAAAAATTGACTGGAGTTGAAAACCCAGCCTGGTATGATAGAAAAAGCTTACGAGAACTTATATATTCAATTTAAGGAAAATTACTTCATGTAACAACTGAGTATTTAAATAAAATATTAATAATCAGTTCATAACACGAGTTCGATGCGGTTTGTCACCTTAAGATTTATCTCTCTGGTTCATTTCAGGCATGCGGATCACTTTGATGAAAGTCGTTTGCGAGCCAAGGTGTGGTTTAAGAGACATTAAGTTGAATAATGAATTTTTCAAGCACTCGCTTGCTGGCAAAAAGAAAATATGCCTTAGTTTGTCTCAAAAAACGAAGGTATGTCTAAGTCCCAATGGGCAGCTATATCTAATAAGAGCCGGAAGGTCGTCGGGAGCAACGACAATCCTGCGTAGTCTTAACTTTCTTGTTGGATCTGTCTTCGTGTAAATACAATGTGTTGTTGCTCGTTAATTGTTGATAACTTCCTCATCTACTCTTAAAAAAGGCTATTCCTTTTTATAAGTGGCCCACAGTTAGTTGCTTCGTTTTAGTCTTAGGTTTAACGTGAACCTTCGTAGCTCTTTTCAATGCAATGTATACCGCAGGCTTTGTCCCCTATTGTTTGCGCACAATTTATTTAGAACGATGCTCATATTCTTTTCGTTTTTTACGATGTGTATAAACCTGAACTATAAAATAAATTGCTCCAATATATGAAGCTCCAAGCGTTGCATAGTTGCTGAGTTTGGGTGTTCCATTATGAGGAAGCACAAATAAAATAATTGGAAGTCCAATAATCATTATTACAGCAATGATAGCTATCGATAGTCCCCAACTCGTCTCGTAAATTGTTTTACCAAGTTTAATATCATTTAGCTTGGCATCGTCAACATTGTTGAGTTGTTCAACTGTTTGAACAAAGTCAGAAAGAAAATTTCTAAAATCGTCTTTGCTGTCGTGTTCGTTATTGTGATAGAGCTTAAATTTCGTTCCGTCCTTGAATCGTAATTTGAATTGGTCAAACTGTCTATCCGGTTGATAAACGTATTCCTCAATTTCCGCCCATTTAAAATCATT
>JAQBOT010000365.1 GCA_028287885.1 Pedobacter sp. | reverse complement strand
AAAACGCCCACTTGCTTTTTTCGATCTTGAAACGACAGGGGTTAATGTAGCATCCGATCGCATTGTTGAGATTGCGATTCTTAAAGCTATGCCAGACGGAACAGAATCTGTTAAAACCATGCGGATTCATCCAGGAATGCCAATCCCTTTGCAATCTTCTCTGATTCACGGTATCTATGATGAACACATCATCGATGCACCAAACTTCAAAGCTGTTGCACAGGAACTTGCAGACTTCATCGGCGATGCAGATCTCGCCGGGTACAATTCCAATAGGTTTGATATTCCAGTACTTTTAGAGGAATTCTTAAGAGCTGGGGTGGACTTCGATATGTCCGACCGCAAGTTTGTGGATGTTCAAAACATCTTTCACCAGATGGAACAGCGTACCTTACGTGCGGCATATAAGTTCTACTGTGATAAAGACATTGAAAATGCACACTCCGCTGAAGCTGACATCACCGCAACATATCATGTGCTGCTTGCACAGCTTGAGCGTTATAAGGAATCAGATTTCGAAGATAAACAGGGAAACGTTTCCAAACCCGTACAAAATGATGTTCATGCCCTGCATCAGTTCACCAACATGAACAAACCAGTAGACTTCGCCGGAAGGATGGTCTACAATGAAAACAATGAGGAGACCTTCAATTTCGGTAAGCACAAAGGTAAGACGGTAGAGCAGGTTTTTGATATGGAGCCAAGCTATTATGCATGGATGAAGCAAGGTGACTTTCCTCTGTTCACCAAAAAGAAACTGGACGAGATCTGGGCAAGATGGAACAAGAAAAAGGAGCAGGCCCGCGCAAATAAACAGATGCAGCAACAGCAACAGCAACAGCAACAAAGGCCACAACCAGCTCCAGAAAGCCAGCCACAACAAGCAGCAACTGGTTCGCAGCCTCAAGCTACGACCGCTCAAAATACCCAGCCTGCAAACCCGCAGCCCCCAAGGCCAGCTTCCCCTCCAAGACCACAATTTAAGTCTGCAGAACAAAAGCAAAAAGAAAAGCCGGCAGCTGATGTAACCAAGGATATGCTTGAGCAGCTGAAAATGAAGTTTGGGAAATAACGAATCAAAAAGAATGAAGCGAATATTTCTATCCTTATTCCTGGCGCTGTCCTGCGCCTATCTTTTTGGACAGCAGGTTTTACCCGTACCAACAGAAGTTGAGGCCGCCTACTTAAAAGGAACAAGAGATCGTTCTGGTAAGCCCGGCAAGAATTATTGGCAAAATACAGCCAATTACGATTTGAAAGTACAGTTCAATCCAACCTCCAGGTTGCTCAATGGCACCGCCGAAATAACTTACGTAAATAACAGTCCGGATACGTTGAAACAGATCTGGTTTAAGCTCTACCCGAATCTGTATAAGAAGGGGGTAGCTGTCCAGTCTAAGATCGCCAAAAGCGACCAGGGTGAAGGTGTACTCTTGTCTGGATTAAAGATTGGCGAGGTCGCATACGACACAGCGAAATATGTAATCAATGGTACAAATATGCATGCAGATATTGCTGCACTTGCACCTGGTAATACATTGAAGATCAGCGTTAACTTTGCTTATCTCTTAAATAAAGGTTCACATACCCGTACAGGGCAGGTAGACCAAGGTTCATACTTTATAGCCTACTTTTTTCCCCGCATTTCTGTTTACGATGATATCGATGGCTGGAACAAATATCCATATACAGGAGAAGCGGAGTTTTATAATGATTTTTGCAACTTCAAGGCTGATATAACTGTACCTAAGAACTTTGTTGTTTGGGCAACTGGTGACTTACTGAATGCGAATAAAGTATTAAACCGCAACGTTGCAGAGCGTTTGCTGCTTGCCGAGAAGTCAGACACGGTAATAGACGTAATTACAGCAGCTGACCTGGCAAAGAAGACGACAACAAATTCGCAACGATTCAATACCTACAAGTTTGAGGCTAAAAATGTAACTGATTTTGTGTTTGCAACAAGCGACCACTATCTATGGAAGTCTGCAAGCCTGGTTGTGGATTCGGCAACAGGCAGACGGACCCGTGTTGATGCGGCATTCAACCCGATACACAAAGAATATTATGAGGTTATAGATTTCGCCAAGGCTTCAGTTCATGCCATGAGTTACGACTTTCCGAAATGGCCATACCCATATCATCATGAGACGGTATTCGATGGTTTAGATCAAATGGAATATCCGATGATGGTAAACGACAACCCTGTTAAGAACAGGGAAGATGCCATCACACTTACCGTGCATGAGATTTTCCATACCATGTTCCCCTTTTACATGGGAATCAACGAAACGAAACATGCCTGGATGGATGAAGGTTGGGCAACGATCGGCGAGTGGACCATTGGACCTATGATTGATACCACGATGGTGGATCTTTACGGTATCGAGGCTACAGCAAGCACATCCGGTCGCAAGGACGATACTCCAATAATCACCTTAACACCAGAGCTAAAAGGCGCAGGCGTTTTCACGGATTCCTATCCGAAGCCTGGCATGGGATACCTTTATATAAGAGATTACCTGGGCGATCCACTATTCACCAAAGCACTTCACCATTACATTGAGCAATGGCACGGCAAACATCCAATCCCACAAGATTTTTTCAATAGTATGAATGAAGGTGCAGGAAAGAATATGGACTGGTTCTGGAAACGCTGGTTCTTTGAAGATGGAATTACCGATATGGGAATAAGTACCGTTGTTAAAAGCGGTTCTGGTTACCGGATTACCATAGCCAATAAGAGCACAAAACCACTCCCAATTGACTTAAGTCTTAGTTTCGCTGACGGATCCAAGTCTCATATACACAGAACTATTGGCGTCTGGGAGAATGGTGATCCCAGTGTTGTCATAGAAGTCCCAACCAGCAAGAAGCTGGTGAAGGTCTTGATGGGGGATGCCCATACACCTGATAAAAATAAAACGGATAATATACTAACTCTTTAATTTTGTAAGCTCAGGCCGAACAGCCTGAGCTTACAACTTTGCGTTGCTTCTAATAAAGTCGATATTCCGTGTCAAACCTTTGAATTTGGTTCTTTTAACTGCTGAATTCTTAAATATCGTACTGAACACTTCCTGTGTGATATCGAACCAATCTTCCTTTTTCATATCCAGCAGTCTTTCGTTCGGCTTGAATTGCGGAACAGAATGCGGCACCGCAAAGCGGTTCCAGGGACAAACATCTTGACAAATGTCGCAGCCAAACATCCAGTTTTCCATCTTGCCGGCAAAATGAACCGGTATCTCCTCCTTCAATTCTATCGTCAGGTAAGAAATGCATTTACTTCCGTCAACAATAGCGGCTGAGAGGATGGCGTCTGTCGGGCAAGCATCGATGCAGCGCGTACAGCTTCCGCAATGGTCGGATTCAAAAGGTTGGTCGTATTCCAGCTCCAGATCAATAATGAGCTCGGCGAGGAAGAAAAAAGACCCGCTTTTCTTAGAAATGATGTTGCTGTTTTTGGCAACCCAGCCCAAGCCTGATTTTCTTGCCCAGGCACGGTCAAGCACGGGTGCAGAATCTGTAAAGGCGCGACCGCTTACTTCGCCAATTTCCTGGCG
>JAQBOT010000363.1 GCA_028287885.1 Pedobacter sp. | reverse complement strand
CTGTTTTAATTGTTTCTGGTTCAAAAGCACAAGACGCAACGAAAGGGCGGGCAATATTTAGAGAAAGGTGTACATCATGTCACGCATTGGATCGGGATTTGGTTGGCCCGGCTCTTCAAACGGTTGTACCGACTAAGAGTGAGGAATTCCTAATCAAATGGATTAACAATGCTCCGGCATTGATTGCCTCTGGAGATAAAGAAGCCGTAGAAGCTTCGAAGTTTAATCCAAACGCAGAGATGACGGCATTCCCATCGTTAACTCCTGCGGATATCAAAAACATCCTTGCTTATGTAAAAGCAGGTGAGCCTAAAAAAGAAGGCGATGCGGCAAAGTCTGCTGCACCGGAAGAAGTTTCAAACTTCTCTATTGCCGGTATCGTTGCGGTTATTTTGATTTCAATTATAGTTCTTATTGTTCTTGCAAAAGCGATCCGCATGTTGGAGCGCCTGATTCTTCAAAAACAAGGGGTTGTTATCGTTGAAGAGACCAAGCTGCCTATATCTGATGGAATAGCGAGATTATTTAAAAACAAAAAGTTTATATTCTTCTTCATTATTTGTCTTGTGGTATTCCTTAGTACGTATGGATGGATGGGCATGTGGAACACTGGTGTTCACACAGGTTATCAACCGGTTCAGCCGATTAAGTTTTCACATGAGCTTCATGCGGGTGTAAACCAAATTGATTGCCAGTACTGTCACTCTGGTGCATTTAAATCTAAAAACGCAACAATTCCTTCATTGAACATCTGTATGAACTGCCACAAGGCTGTACAGGCAAGAGACAACTATGACGGAAACATCTCTCCTGAGATTCAAAAGATCTACAATGCGTTGGGATACGATGCAGATAAGATGAGTTATGATAAAACAAAAGAGAAACCAGTAGAATGGATCCGCGTGCATAACCTTCCTGATTTTGCATATTTCAACCACTCACAACACGTTGTTGTGGCAGAAAAATCAATTCGTAAAGCAAAAGGTTTGAAGCCGAATGAGCCGGTATGTTTTGCCTGCCACGGTCCGGTGGATACCATGCAAGAAATCTATCAGTATTCTCCTTTGACCATGAAATGGTGTATCAACTGTCACAAAGAGACTAACCTTGATGTAAAAGGAAATGCATACTATGATAAGATCATTGCTGCGCATGATAAGATCAAAAAAGGTGAAAAAGTTACTCCAGCCACACTTGGTGGAATAGAGTGCGGTAAGTGTCACTATTAATATATTTAGTTAAAAACGTTCGATAAACAGTAATATAGCTTAAATGGAAAGCAATAAAAAATACTGGAAAGGCTTAGAGGAGTTGAAAAATACTTCCGATTTTGTTGACAACAACAAGAACGAATTCGCTGAGCCCCTTCCAATAGAAGATGTTTTAAATGAAGCAGGATTGAGTACCGTAACTCCGCGCCGTGACTTTTTAAAAGCTTTAGGCTTTGGTCTTGGTGCAGTTACTTTGGCTGCCTGTCAGCCAGGTCCGGTTTCAAAATCAATACCTTATTTAGTTAAGCCGGAAGACGTAACTCCAGGTATACCTAACTTTTATGTGTCTAGTTATAATGGTCAAAGTATTTTAGTAAAGACCAGAGAAGGACGACCAATTAAAATAGAACCGAATCCAAATGCCGGAAGATTTAGTCATGGTACAGATGCACCAACTCAAGCTTCGGTTTTAGATTTATATGATGTATCTAAATTAAAAGCACCAGTTTTAAAAGGCTCAGAAACTACCTGGTCTAAAATTGATCAGTATGTGAAGACTGAACTGGTAAAAGCACAGTCATCGGGTAGAGGTATTCGTATCGTTTCTGGTACAATAACCAGTCCTTCTGCTCAGCGTGTTATTGCTGATTTCATTAAGGCTTACCCAAGCACAAGGCACATTCAGTACGACGCGATATCTTACACTGGAATTATTAAAGCGAACGAAAATAGCTTTGGTAAAGCCGTTTTACCAAAATACAATTTTGATAAAGCAGACCTGATTGTAAGTTTTGCCGCAGATTTCCTTGGAACCTGGATTAGCAGTGAAGAGTTTACCGTTCAATATGTGTCGAACAGAAATGATCAGGCATTGAAAAACGGTAAAATGTCCCGTCACTTCCAGTTTGAAGCTGGAATGAGCGTTACAGGAACAAATGCAGACACACGTATTCCAATTAAATTGTCTGAACAGGGACCAGCTTTGGTTACCTTATACAATGCCATAACTGGGAATAATCTTGCAGGCGGCGTGTTACCTAACAACACATCTGCTGAGAAAGCAATTAAGTTGCTTGGTAAAGAATTGGTTCAAAGTAAAGGTAGAGGCTTGGTTGTTTGTGGTTCAAATGACGTGTCTACTCAAATCTTGGTAAATGCTATAAACTCTGCAATTGGCAGCTATGGCACAACCATCGACCTGGATAATCCTTCTAAAAAATATGCGGGTAATGATGCAGAATTTGCAGCTCTTGTAAATGAAATGAATGCCGGACAAGTTGGTGCCGTTTTCATCTTAGATGCAAATCCGGGTTATGATTCATACAACGCTAAGGCTTTCACAACAGCACTTTCTAAAGTTCCATTGAAGGTTTCTTTCGCTGACCGTTCTGATGAGACAGCGAAGTTGTGCGATGTTATCGCGATAAACCAGAACTATCTGGAATCATGGGGTGATGCGAACGTTTATGAAGGCGTCTACTCCGTTGTTCAGCCTACAATAAACCCTGTGTTTAACTCAAGACAAGTAGAAGAAAGTCTGTTGATCTGGTCAAATGCGCCGGTAACTGAATACTATCAATACGTTAAAAACAACTGGGAAGCTAACATCTTACCAGGATTAGGAAAGACTTGGAACGACTTGTTGCAAACAGGTATTTTCTTCGCTCCGGCTAAGCCTGCAGGTGCTTATACTTTCAGTATGTCACTTGCGACTGTAGTGCCTACGGTACTTAACAACAGCAAATCTCTTGCAAAAGACATCGAGTTGCAATTGTATGAAAACGGCGCAATGCGCGGTGGACGTTATGCAAACAATGCTTATTTGCAGGAATTGCCAGATGCAGTAACTAAGGTGACTTGGGATAACTACATCGCTATGGGACCTAAGTTTGCTCAAAAACTAGGTTACAATGAGTTTGATGTTGTAACGGTTAAAGGTGCAAATGGTTATTCTATTGACCTTCCGGTATTAATTCAACCTGGACAGGCAGATGGAACAGCTTCTATCGCTTTAGGATATGGTAGAACCAAATCTGGTAAAGTAGGTGACATGGTTGGTAAGGATGCTTATCCTTTCCTTTCTTTAGCAAATGGAACGTTGCAATATGCAACTACGGTGACGACCACGAAAACTGGCGACACCTATGAGCTTGCACAAACACAAACACACCACTCATACGAAGGGCGTAACATTATCCGTGAATCTACATTCACAGAATATACTAAGAACCCATCTACTGGTTCTGGTAATCATGGTGAGAAGCACAAGTCTTACGACTTATGGGACACTTTTGAGAAACCAGGTAACAACTGGGTAATGGCAATCGATTTGAATGCTTGTACCGGTTGTGGATCTTGTATAGTTGCATGTAACGTTGAAAATAACATCCCTGTTGTTGGTCGCGATGAAGTTCGCCGCCGTAGAGAGATGCATTGGATTCGTATTGACCGCTACTACAGTTTTGTAGAGGACGGCAAGAATGTAACAGAGGAAAGAGAAATTGAAGAGTTGAAGAACATGGACAATGTGTCTGTGATTCACCAACCGATGTTGTGTCAGCACTGTGACCATGCGCCATGCGAAACGGTTTGTCCGGTATTGGCAACTGTCCACTCATCAGACGGTTTGAACCATATGGCTTATAACCGTTGTGTTGGAACACGTTACTGCGCGAACAACTGTCCATATAAAGTACGTCGTTTCAACTGGTTTAACTACTGGAATGATTCACGTTTTGACAACTACCTGAATAATGAATTTACACAACTGGTATTGAACCCAGACGTAACTGCACGTTCAAGAGGGGTTATGGAAAAATGTACCATGTGTATTCAGCGTATTCAGACTGGTAAACTGGAGGCCAAATTGGAGAAACGTCCATTGAAAGATGGTGATATCCAAATGGCATGTCAGCAAGCTTGTCCGGCTAACGCGATCATCTTTGGTGACGGAAACGATCCGGAATCTAAAGTATCGAAAGCACTGAAAAGCGAGCGTGTTTATTATGTTCTAGAAGAGATCAACACGCAGCCAGGTATCGGATACATGACAAAAATTAAGAATACAGATTCATCACAAGCGTAAGCTGATATTAAAGGGAAAAAATTATGTCAGGACATAACGAATCAATATTAAGAGAACCATTAATCACCGGGCACGATATCACGTATGCAAAAATTACGAACGATATTTTAAGTCCGGTTGAAAATAAGCCGAATAAGGCATGGTGGATAGGATTTATCGTTTCAGCCTTGGGCGCAACTTTATGGCTTTTTGCTGTAAGTTACACCTTTTGGAATGGTATCGGATCTTGGGGATTAAACAAGACAGTAGGATGGGCATGGGATATTACCGGCTTCGTATGGTGGGTTGGTATTGGTCACGCTGGTACGCTGATCTCTGCGGTACTCTTGTTATTCCGCCAGAACTGGAGGAACTCCATCAACAGATCTGCAGAGGCGATGACGATCTTCGCCGTAATCTGTGCCGCAACGTATGTTGTGTCTCACATGGGACGGCCGTGGTTAGCATACTGGGTACTTCCGCTTCCAAATCAATTTGGATCACTATGGGTTAACTTTAACTCGCCACTGGTTTGGGATATGTTTGCCATCTCAACTTACTTCTCTGTATCCCTATTGTTCTGGTACACTGGTCTATTGCCAGATATGGCTTCAATCCGTGATCGTGCAACAGGTTTCAGACGTAGAATTTATTCTGTGTTGTCTTTCGGATGGACAGGTAACGTTAAAACCTGGCAACGATTTGAAGCTGTGTCTTTGATTCTTGCAGGTATTGCAACCCCACTTGTACTTTCAGTACACACCATTGTATCCATGGACTTTGCAACATCCGTAATACCAGGATGGCATACAACGATCTTCCCTCCATACTTCGTTGCTGGAGCGATCTTCTCTGGATTTGCGATGGTGCAGACGTTACTATTGGTTACACGTAAAGTATTGGGACTAGAAAACTATATCACGATGTTCCACATTGAATCTATGAACAAGATTATTCTTGTTACCGGTTCTATCGTTGGTGTAGCATATCTAACAGAGTTCTTTATCGCTTTCTACTCTGGTAGTGAATACGAGCAGTATACGTTCTTAAACAGATTTATCGGGCCATATTGGTGGGCTGGTTGTATGATGTACGGATGTAATATCCTGATGACCCAATTAATGTGGTTCAAAAAGGTAAGAACAAACATTCCGTTATCATGGATCCTTTCTATCATCGTGAACATAGGTATGTGGTTTGAGCGTTTTGTGATTATCGTTGTGTCTTTACACCGTGATTACCTTCCATCAAGCTGGGCAATGTTTTATCCAACTTGGGTTGACGTAAGTGTGTTTGTAGGATCGATCGGTGTGTTCTTTACTTTGTTTCTGTTGTTCTTAAGGGTTATGCCTTCTATCGCGATAGCAGAGGTTAAACTACTCCTTAAAACTTCAAGCGAGCAGGCTAAACTATCTCAAATTAAAACCGGACATGTTGAGGTAGCTTACGTTTCAGAATACGTAGACTCTTTAGAGAAGTTCGATAGTGTTAAACAAGAAGAATACGCAAAAATATAACAATGGGTAATATCAAATATATATTAGGCAGTTTTGGTGATCCTGACGAGATGATGCATGGCATTGATAAGTTACAGGAAAATAACATCTCTATACACGATGTGTATACGCCTATGCCTATACACGGCATTGAAGCCAAACTTGGCGTAAAAAGATCGAAATTGGATATCGCGGCTTTCTTCTTCGGAATTACAGGAACGATTACGATGTTGTCCTTTGTATACTATGCAGCAGCATGGGACTGGCCAATAAACATTGGTGGTAAACCACACTTTGCTTTACCCGATTTTATTCCAATTACTTTCGAGCTTACGATTCTGTTTTGTGCCTTCGGATTGGTTGGATCATACTACGCTTCTACCCACTTATTTCCGGGAAGAGCACCAAGGGTGATGGACTTAAGGGCTACTGATGATCGTTTCATCATTGCCATTGATGCAACTCAAAATGCAGAGCACACGAAAATTGATGGCTTATTGAAAGAGGCGGGTGCATTAGAGATAAAATATAATGAAAGGAAGTATGTTAGCTATGAATAAGTTAAAGATAGTTTACGCAGCGTTTTTCGCTATTGCTTTTGTTGCAATGATATCAGCATGCAACGACAAGAGGAAGCCTGGGCTGGAGTATGCCAGAAATATGTATGATCCAATTGCTTACAGCTATGATCAGCCAAATAGAAATTTTGCAAACGGGCAAACCGCTCAAACTCCACCGCCACATACTGATCCAATAGGATTTTCTAAATATGATTATCCAAATACCAAAGATGGATATGAGGCAGCAGGTAGGGAATTGGTTAACCCACTTCCACTTACAAAGCAGAACCTAATCTCAGGAAAGCATTACTTTACTGTATTTTGTTCTCCATGTCATGGGGATAAAGGTGACGGAAAAGGACACTTGGTTCAGATTGAGAAGTATAGTGGAGTACCTGCATACCATGGTGATGCTGCTTCTTCTAGAGGTGGTTTGATGAAAGACCTTACTGCAGGTAAAATATACCATACCATCATGTATGGACTAAATAACATGGGCTCTCACGCCTCACAGTTGGCTCCTAATGAGCGCTGGGAAGTGGTACTTTATGTTCAACAATTACAAAAAATACAATAAGAAAAGCAAGATATAAATGGGAACTCATAATTATAATTTAACTGAGCAGTTTGAGTTTACAGGTAAAGTAAAGACTTTAAGTATAGTAGCTATTGTTATCGGATTAGCAGCTATAGGATACGGTTTTTCTGATCATGAACTTCATGAGCGGACTTTTGCTAACCTGTTATTAATGGCGTATTACTTTGCAACTGTCTGCATGTCTGGCGCATTCTTTTTAGCGATCCAGTTCGTTGCACAAGCAGGCTGGTCTGCAGCAATCCTTAGGGTGCCGCAAGCTATGGCTAAGACGCTGCCAATTGCTGCCTTGATCTTACTTATCGTAGTTGGCGCTGGTTTGTATACGCATAACCTTTATCACCACTGGAATGCAGAGGGCCTTACGGATCCCTCATCTCCAAACTATGATAAGATTATTGATGGTAAATCGTCATTTTTGAATGTTCCCTTCTTTATGTTCCGGGAAGTTTTATTTCTAGGTGTTTATAGCTTTTGTGCGGTGTTATTTGCAAGACTATCATACAATGAGGATTTGTCTGGTGGTTTGAACTCTTACAACAGGAGTTTCAAGTATTCTGCAATGTTCCTTGTGTTCTACGGCTTTACAACACCGATTTTCTCTTTCGATACCATCATGTCATTAGAAGCCCATTGGTTCTCTACTATGTTTGGCTGGTACAACTTCGCATCTATGTGGGTAAGCAGTTTGGCAATCATCGCCGTAGTACTTATCCTACTTAGAAAAGCAGGCTACATGCAGTTTGTGAATAACAGTCACCTGCATAACCTTGGACAGTTCATTTTTGGTTTCTCTATCTTCTGGACCTATGTATGGTTTGCACAATTTTTGCTGATTTACTATGCAAACATGCCCGAAGAAACTGTTTACTTTTTCAAGAGATTTGAATACTATAAATTTTGGTTCTACCTGAATTTGTTTTTAAACTTTTTGGTTCCTGTATTCTTGTTAATGGATAGAGATAACAAAAGAAAAGAAAATACATTACTAACCATCTCAATTCTTGTTATCGCTGGCCACTGGGTAGATTTCTACCAGATGATCATGCCTGGTACAGTGGAGAGTCACAATGGATTTGGATTTGTGGAGATCGGTACGGCTGTTGGTTTTGTTGGATTGTTCACTTTTACAGTGTTAACTTCTTTAAGCAAGCAACCATTAATTGCAAAGAACCACCCGTTTTTACAAGAAAGTTTGAATCACCACTTGTAGTCGGTGATTGTTTGAGATTAGATATTGGTACTTGAATACACATACTACTTTAAAGAAATGAGTTTAAGAAAATTTATAAATAGAAAGACAATGGCGTCTCTTGCAGTAATCACAACTGCATGTGCAAATACGAGTTTATTTGCCCAGGAAGCTGCTGCTGCAGGCGCTAGTGCAACTGCTAAAACCGTAGACATGGGGCCTGTCTATAAATCAGTATTATTTTATGTCCTGCTGTTCTTATTGCTATGCTTGTTTATAGCGATAGTTGGAAAAGCAATACGTGTATATGAACTAACCAGAACTGTTCAGGATAAACCTGAAGGAATCAACTGGAATGCCGTGAATGGAGTCCTGTTTGGCATATTTTTGATCGTTGGTTTATATGGTGTTTATTGGGAATATACAGTTCATGGCAACATGATACTTCCAGATGCAGCGTCGGAGCATGGAAAAGAGATCGATAAGATGTTCAACATCACGTTGATCATTACAACCATCGTGTTTATTCTTACGCACATTGCCTTGTTTGCGTTTTCTTTCATTTACAGGTATACAACAAAAAGGAAAGCTTATTTCTATCCACACAACAACGCACTGGAACGTGTGTGGACGATCGTTCCTGCAATTGTACTTGCAATTCTTGTGGTTATGGGTTTCATTACCTGGAGATCAATTTTCTACAAGATCGTAGATCCAAACAATAAGCCATTGAGTATTGAAGTTACAGGTCAGCAATTTGCCTGGTACTTAAGATACCCAGGAAAAGACGGTGTAGTAGGTGTAAAGAACTACAAAATGGTAACCGGACTTAATACTTTAGGTATCGACTTTAAGGATAAGAACAGTCAGGATGACCTATCAGCTGATGAGTTGGTGATTCCGGTTAATAGGCCGGTGCGTATGATCATCACGGCAAAGGATGTTATACATGGTTTTTATATGCCACATTTCCGTGTTCAACTTTACGCGAATCCAGGTATGGTAACCTACTTTGAGTTTACGCCAACAATTACTACTGTAGACATGCAAGCAAAGGTTAACGATCCGTCATTCAAATATATTTTGGAATGTTCTCAGGTTTGTGGATCAGGTCACTATAACATGCAGAAAACTGTACGGGTAGTTACGCAGGAGGAATATAACGTTTGGATAGCTAAACAGACTCCCTATATCAATAATGATTTAAGAAAGCAATTTAAACTACCGCTTCTTGCTGAGCCAGCTGCTCCTGCACCTGCTCAAGGTACTCCCGACTCTACAACTCCGGACAGTGGTGCTGTGAGAAAAGATAAAAATCAATTGGCCTTATTAAAATAACAAAAGGAACTGTAACATTATGTCAACGATAACACTACCAACACATACTCACGATGGCCATGATGCCCATGCACATGGACATCATAAAGAGACTTTCCTAACTAAGTACGTATTTAGTCAGGATCATAAAATGATTGCCAAGCAATTCCTAATTACAGGTATTATTATGGCGGTGATCGCGATGGGATTGTCAATCCTGTTTCGTTTGCAACTGGCATGGCCAGATAAGAGCTTTCCTATTCTGGAAACGTTCTTAGGTAAATGGGCTGAGGGCGGAAGAATCAGGCCGGAGTTCTACCTTGCGCTGGTCACCATTCACGGTACCATCATGGTGTTCTTTGTACTAACGGCGGGCTTGAGTGGAACCTTTAGTAACTTGCTTATTCCGTTGCAAATTGGTGCAAGGGATATGGCTTCACCTTTTGTGAACATGCTTTCCTACTGGTTGTTCTTTACAGCCTGTGTAGTAATGATGAGTTCATTCTTTGTACAAACAGGTCCTGCTAGTGCTGGATGGACGGTATATCCACCATTATCAGCTTTGCCAAAGGCGGTTTCTGGTTCTGGACTAGGTATGACTTTATGGTTAATCAGTATGGTATGTTTTGTTGCTTCCTCTTTAATGGGTGGTATCAACTACGTGAGTACCATATTAAACATGCGTACAAAAGGTATGGATCTTTGGAAAATGCCGTTGCCAATCTGGGCATTCTTCTTAACTGCAATCCTTGGTATTCTATCTTTTCCGGTTCTTGTAGCTGGTGTGGTACTCTTGATCTTCGACAGAAGTTTTGGAACAAGTTTCTACCTATCTGATATCGTTATTGGATCTCAGGTACTGCCGAATGAAGGTGGTAATACAATCTTATGGCAGCATTTATTCTGGTTCCTGGGTCACCCTGAGGTATATATTGTTATTATGCCTGCATTGGGTATCTCATCTGAAGTTATCTCAGTAAACTCGAGAAAGCCAATTTTCG